>NZ_JAAOQS010000087.1:0-40378 GCF_011603105.1 Rhodococcus sp. A14
CTTCAACAAGGCGAAACAGTGGCGTGCGGTGGCCACTCGCTACGACAAACTCGCCCTCACCTACCGCGCCGGATTCCTGCTCGCCGGCATCGTCGAGTGGCTCAAGTTATTGGGAGACATGCCCTAGGACGGTCGGGCGTCCTCGTGCTCGGCCTGCCGGGTCGCGCGGTAGGCGGTGAACACGCCGGCTGCCGCGATGACGCCGAGGCCGAGGAAGAGCACACGTGCCGAGGCGAGGGCCGAGGGCGCACCGAGGTTGACCAGCACCCCGGCGACCGCGGACCCGACGGCCATGGCGATCAACTCGACCGTGTTGAGCCCCGCCGCGGCCTTGGCCCCCTCCTGCTCGTCGTCGGTGCTCCGCATCGCGGCGACCATCAGGTGCGGGAAGGCGAGGCCGATCCCGGCACCGGCGGCGGCCAGGGCGCCCGCCCACAGAATCACCACTCCCAGCCCGGCGTGGTCACGCCAGAGGGCTGCTGTGAGGACCAGGCCGGCGGCGAGAACCAGTGGTCCGGCGATCTTCGCCGCCGTCTGCGCACGCGGGCGGGAGATGTCGGAGCTGAAGATCATGGTCACCGACCATCCCACCGACATCATGGCGCCGAGGAAGCCCGCGGCGAACGGCACCAGTCCGGCGAGCCGTTGACCGAACAGGGGTGTGAAGGCCTCCGACACGGTGCCGGACGCGAGCACCGCGATGGTGAGGTAGATCCACTTCAGCGACGACGCCCGGGTGTACGTCGACTGCGGCAGCACTCGGCGCGGTGATCGCCGCTCCCAGGCCAGGAAGAGAACGATGAACGCGGCCCCGGCCGCGATCAGGGCCAGCATGTGGGTCCGGTTGCCGAGGATGCCCGCCACGCTGATCGCGATCGTCGCGAGGGTGAGCAGTACGAGTGACGTGGCAGGCACGGGTTCTCCGCCACGCACACGCTCGGTGCGCGGCAACGCGCGGGGAGCGATCACGGCGATGGCGGCGGCAACTACTGCCAGCGCGACGAACGCGAGACGCCACTGGCCGAGTTGCGCGAACAGTCCACCGATCGCCGGTCCCGCCAGAGTTCCGACGCCCCACATCGCCGAGACCAGCGCGGTCGCGCGGGCCCACAGATATTCCGGTAGCGCCTCGCGCAGTACCGCGTAACTCAGCCCGGCGAGCAAGCCCCCACCGAGCCCCTGGAACGCTCGTCCGACGAGGAGCACCTCCATCGACGGGCTGACGGCGCAGATCATCGTGCCGACGAAAAACGGAGCCAGAGCGAACAGATACGCACCGAGCGCCCCGCGATGCGCGAGCAACCGGCTGACGGTCATCGACGAGATCACGGACGCCACCATGAAGACGGTCGCGCTCCACGCGTACAGCGATTCGCGACCGAGTTCGCCGATGGCGGTGGGCAGCAGACTCGTCGTCAGAAAGATGTTGACGGCGTGCAGTCCCACGCCGCCGGCGAGGACTGCGGACGTGGAGCGGTAGCGGGGTCCGAGCAGTTCGGACCAGCTGGCCGGTGACGGGGCGGTCGTTGTCATGCACTCCACGCTAAAATCTCGAGTGGACTCGAGGTCAAGGGGCTGGTGTGATGTCTTTGGATCCGAAGGATCTGCTGTCGGTGGGGGAGGTGTCCCGTCGGACCGGTGTCGCCGTCTCGGCGCTGCACTACTACGAGCAGCTCGGACTGATCGCGTCGACGCGGACGTCCGGGAATCAACGCCGGTACGAACGGCACATGCTCCGGCGGATCTCGCTGATCGTGGTGGCCAAACGGCTCGGGATCCCACTGGCCGACGTGGGAACGGTGTTCGAGACGCTCCCGGCAGACCGGATGCCGTCGATCCGCGACTGGCAGCGCGTGTCGAAGCTGTGGCGGGTGCAGCTCGAGGATCAGCGCAAGCGAATCGAGCGCCTCGAACACGAGCTCACCGGATGCATCGGGTGTGGTTGCCTGTCGATGAAGGCGTGCTATCTGCTCAATCCTGAAGACCAACTCGCCGTAGAGGGGTCGGGACCGAACCGGCTCTGAACGGATCCCGCCAGTCGGTATGTCGCCATCGATTTCCGTCAGGGTGGGGTGATTACACTCCCAGGGGTGCCGCGAAGCCCCCCGAGGGTTGCTTCAGTTCGGGAGCCGGAGTGGGCAGAGTTGTACCTGTCACCGAAACACTTCCCCGACACTCTGGAGAAACTGAATGATCAACGCCCGACGAACCTTTGCCACCGCCGCTTTCGCCGCTCTTCCGATCCTGAGCGCCTTCGGGGCGGCGTCCATCGCTCATGCCGAGCCGATCGGCCCGAACGGTCCCACCGGTGGGCAGTGCCCGATCGTGAACACGGACTCGAACGGAAACGAGACAGTGACGTACGGCAAGCCCGGTGACCGCAACGGTGCCCTGGTGTGCGGTGCGGACGGTGAATGGACCGTGGGCAAGGCCGGCGGATTCAAGGGCGGCCCCGGACAGATCCAGACCCAGCCCGGACTCTCACGCGGCTAGGCGGCGTATGAACTCGCTGGGTTGAATCTTCCGGACGGCATTGACGAACGGGTCAGAGGTACTCGTGGCGGTGTCCGCATTCGAGGCCGTCGGGCGCCGATCGTGGGCATCGATTCATGCAGTGGAAGACGCGATACCGCTTGCCCGGGGGGAGCGACGCGAAGCCGGCATGGGCGTCCTTGATTTCGTATCCGATCGGACCGCGGCAGAACGAACAGGTCTTGGTCTCGTCGGTTCCGGTCTCCATCCATCGATCGTAGGGCGGTTCACGGTTGGGAAGTCAGGAATCTCGCGTTCCGTCTGCCGCGGGTGACCTCAGGTCGTGGGCGTCGCCAAGATGTGTTTGAGGCCGGCGAGGTCTATCGTCGCGCCGAGGTCGGCGATAGTCACACCCGATAGTGATGCGCGCCAAGCCTGTTCGGCACCAGCCATGACTTTCGCGATGCCGCATGCAGAGCGGCACTGCTCTGGAGGGGCGGCGAGCACTCCTTGCCGGCGGATCTCGGTGCATCGAAAGGCGGGCTCGGTTCCGTCGACGGCCTGGACGACGTCGAGGACGGTGATGGCCTCGGGTGCGCGGGTCAGGACGTATCCGCCGTCGCGGCCCTCGGTGGGGTGGACGAGGCCGGCCCGTGCGAGTGACTGCAGGTGCTTGGCGAGGTATGTCTTCGAGACACCGTGCAGTTCGGCCAGCCGGGCCGTGGGTACCGGGCTTTCGGCCTGGCTGAGAACCACGCAGCAGTGAAGTGCCCACTCCACACCACCGGAAAGCTTCATGGCCACGACTCTATCCACGCCCCTGTGTCAGTGGTGCGGGGTGGTACTGCGTCATCGTTTCAGGCGTGTTCGCGCAACCACTCGTCCAGAGTGGTCGGTGCGATCCAGGCATTGGCGCCGGGTGTCGGAGTGATCGCAGCGTCATCGAGTTTGGCACCGAAATAGCCGGCGTCGGAATCGGTCGTCACGGTCCGCTGGTCGCCGGTCGAGGCGAACAGCCGTCGAACGAGTGCATCGATGCCAAGCGGTTCAGGTCCCGCAATTTCGACTGTGCCGCCCAGCGGGGCACCGACGGCGACCTCTGCTACCCGGGTGACGACGTCTTTCGAAGCAATCGGCTGAAGATGTGCCGGGGTCGCATGCACCGTCTCGCCGACTGTGCCTGCCGCGGCGATGCCGGCGATGAACTCGAAGAACTGCGTCGATCGCACGATCGAGTAGGGGATGGGGCCGGACTTGACCAGATCCTCCTGGGCAACTTTGGCACGCATGTATCCGGAGTCGGGGAGTCGATCGGCGCCGACGATGGACAGGACGACATGGTGCCCCACGCCTGCCGCCTCTTCGGCGGCGAGCATGTGCTTCGTCGATTCGCGGAAAAAGGCCAGGACGTCGTCGTCTTCCCACGACGGCGAGTTGGTGAGGTCCACGACGACGTCAGCGCCGTCCACAGCCTCCGCGACTCCCTTGCCGGTGGTGGTGTCGATACCATCGCCGCGACCGAGGGCCGCGACGTCGTGCCCGGACTCGCTCAGCGTCGATGCGACCTGACTCCCGATGAGTCCGGTTCCGAAAATGACGATCTTCATGCCCATCTCCTAACTTGGATTTATAGTGTCCTAGTTTACTCGGATGATAGGTGTCCGAGTCAAGGGTTGTGTACGTTCTGTGTGCCGGACGGGCCGGGCCGGCCTCGTCGTCCTTCGGATGTAGGTATGGAGCCAGGGCGGCGTGAATCAAATCTGTTCTGGTGCAAGGACTATGTCAAACTCGCATCGAGCCCAGTTCCGGTCGCCGATGTGGCGCCCATCGGGGGTGGGTGTCCCTGGGGGTTGCTCCACGAAGTCCTTGATCAGCGAGTCCTTCACGCCGAACACGCTGTCCCCGCGTTCGAGTTGCGGATCGCCCGCGACGAAGATGTGCGTGACGAGGGTCCGCAGGCCATCCGCGGTGACCATGAAGTGAAGGTGCGCGACCCTCATCGGTGATCGGTTGGTAGCGGCCAGCATCTTTCCGACCGGACCATCGCACACCGGAGAAGATCGCCGCCGGTCTCGCCGGGCTCTTCGCAGCATTTCCCGACGCGCAATGGAGCCTCGATGACACGCTCATCGATGGCAACCGTGCGGCGGTGACCTACGCACTGTCCGGTCACTTGAATGGCCGCCTGGGCCCGTACGAGCCGAAAGGGCAGAGTGTGCACCTGGCCGGAGTGCAGATGCTGGAAGTGAAAGGCAACCGCATCATTACCAGCACCGACTATTGGGACGGTGGTGCTCTTCATCGCCAGCTGAGCACGTCGTGAATCTTCAATGCGGCTTCAGCCCTTCCTCTTTCGGATGATCTTCGTCGACTCCTGGGCCTTCGCCCGCTTCTCTGCCCGGCGCTCCCTGAGCGCGCGTGCGGACTGTTTCGAACTCTTGACGGCGGATTTGTCAGCCATTGTCGCTCCATCTTCGAGTGGCCACCACGAACTGATCCTGACCATACCCAGGAAAGTGGATAAGTCCACTTCGGCATCCGTCTCGAACGGGGTGCCCTGTCGGAAGCGATCATCCGTGAGATCCCAAGAACCGCAGTAACGCTCACGAACTTGCTTATTTCTGTGCGGTGGCTATGGTGCATGCAAGCATCAACGGCATCTACCGGAGGACTGAAATGTGAATGCAGCTACCGATCGTCAATGGGCGGTTCGTGACGCTGTTCTGCGTTGGCTTCTCGCGAAGGCGACGGAAGGGTACCGAAGTCCGATTCTGGACGCGGATGCCATCGGTGAGACGGTCGGCTGGGCGCCCTCGCCCCTGACTCGGGACGAGGTGGCCGATGCGTCGAATTATCTTTACCGGGAAGGGTATGTGACGGGCGTGCCGGTGATGGGCATCGGAATTCCGCGCCCGATGTTGACGGTGGCCGGGCGGCGCGTCGCCACGACGGGAAGGCCTCTGCGCCGGGTGGTGCGCAGTCACGACGTCGTGACCTAGCGACAGCTCGCTCCGTCCGTCGACGCACCATCGATTGCCCCATCTGTGCAGTCGAGAGCGACGTTCGGTACCGGTACACGAGACTGCCGTCGCCCGTTCGTTCCTGCCCTTGCTCAGATGGCTCACGGTGCAGTCAAGCCCTTGATGACGGCCGCGGTGGTGTCGGCGATCGCCTGGTTGTTTCCCTGCGCGTCTTCCTGATTCGTGAGGCTGTCGGTGAGGATGGCGAGGACGATGGGGGCGCCGTCCGGACTCCACGCGACACCGGCATCGTTGGCGGTGCCGAAGCCGCCGCCACCGGTCTTGTCGGTGGCAGTCCATCCGGTCGGCAGCCCGGCGCGCATTCTCTTGTCCGACGTCTTGCTCGCCCGCATCCACTCGAGGAGCTGATCGCGGCTGGCCGTGTCGAGGGCGTCTCCCAGGAGCAGCGCACGGAAACCCTGCGCGAGGCCGTTCGGTGTCGTCGTGTCCCGGGGGTCGTCGCGGAATGCGGTGTTGAGTTCGGTCTCCCACCGGTCCAGCCGTGTGCTCCCGTCTCCGACGTCTCGGGCGAGGTCGGTGACCGCCTGCGGACCGCCGATCTCCCGGAGCAGGTAGTTCCCGGCAGTGTTGTCGCTCTGCGTCAGCGCTGCTTCGGCGATCTGCGCCAAGGTCATCGGGGTGCCGGCCGCAGCGGCGGTGACCGGCGAGTTCTCGACGAGGTCGCCGGGTTCGATCACGACGGTCTTGTCGAGTGACGTGGACCCGTCCTCGGTCTTGCGCAGGACCGCGGCGGACGCGTAGGCCTTGAACGTCGAGCACATCGCAAACCGTTCGTCGCCCCGGTGGCTGTAGACCTCGCCGGTCGCGGGATTGGCTGCCGTCACTCCGATCCGCGTGGAGTGCTGCGCCTCCAGGGCGTCGATCGTCGCGTCGAGGGGCCGCCGATCCGGCGCCGCAACCACCGACGTGGTGGGCTGGGCTTGTTCCGCGGTGGCCGTGCACGCCCCGAGCAGCAGGGGCAGCGCCAGCGCGAGAGTGACGGCACCGCGACGACCGGTGCGCCGGGGCTTCGGATGATTTCGGTATGTGGGCATGGATCCAATGTCGGATGCGGACACTCATAGCGCAAAGACGACAGCGGCGTGGTCGCGAGTCGGGTGCGCTATCGCCGCAGTTCAGGGCAATGTTTTGTGCCCGGGAATCGGTGGCGTCGCCCGACGGGGGCGGTCGGAACTGGTTCAATGGTCGCCATGGATCTGCTCCGCCACCTGAGTTTCTTTGTCGCCGTTGCGGAAGAGGGACATTTCGGCAACGCCGCATCCCGGCTCGGTATGACGCAACCGCCGCTGTCACAGGGAGTGCGGCGGCTCGAACAGCGACTCGGCGCGGAGCTGGTCCAGCGCAGTGCCCGAGGAGTCGGGCTCACCGATGCCGGACGCCAATTGCTCCCGCGTGCGCGGCTTCTCGTTGCCGACGCGGCCCGATTCGAGGACGAGGCGCACCGCATCGCCGGCGGTCGCGATGCGGTGGTGCGGTGGGGTGTCCCGCACTCGGTGGCCGACGGTGTGGTGGTGCGGTGTGTCCGTGCTCTTCGCGACGCGGACGAGGCCCGGCCCACCCGGGTGGTGACGACCACGGCGTCCACCACCGAACTGGTGGACGCCGTCCGCACGGGCAGTCTCGACGTCGCCGTGGTCGAACATCCCGCTCTGCTCACCGGCGTCGACAGCGGGCCGGTGCTGAAGCTTCGACGGTGGGTGGTGGTGCCGGACGACCACCCGGCGGCGGTCGCGAGGAAGGCGCAGGTCCGGATGCTGCGCGGACTGGCCCTCGCCACCGGTCCACGGTCGGACAATCCGCCTGCCCACGACCTGTTCGTCGACCTGTGGCGGGCCCGGGGTGCGGACCCGGACATCGTGGTCGCACCGGGTCCGCGAGAGATTCTCACGCACGTGGCCGCGGGCGGTCATTTCGGGGTGACGGCGACGGCACCGACGGTCATGCCGGGTGTGACCTGGGTCGATCTGCTGCGTGAAGATCTCGCGCTGCGCCTGCGCATCGTCTGGCGCTCCGGGGCCGACGTCGCACCGTCCGCTGCCGCCCTCGACCGGGTGCTGCTGAGGGCCGATCGATGACCGCGTCGGCGGAGAAGCGGATCCGTGACGTCTTCGCCGACGCCGGGTGCACCGGATGGCTGCACGCCCGCCGCGTCGGGACCCCGATCGACGACGGGGGTGACATCGCGGTCGGCGCGGACGACCTCGTGGTTCTGGCGTCGGTCTACAAACTTCCGCTACTCGTAGCCCTGTGCCGTGCTTTCGCATCCGGGGAGTTGTCGCCGACCGCGACCGTCCGGATCAATCCGGCCGACTGCACTCCGGGGCCGACGGGGGTGTCGACATTCCGTGATCCCGTGGTGCTGAGCTGGCGGGATCTGGCGCTGTCGATGATGACCGTGTCCGACAACGCCGCCGCCGACCTCGTTCTCGGGCAGGTGGGACTGGAGAGCGTCGAGCGCGCGCTGTCCGAGTTGGACATGACGAGCACGCGCATCATCGGCGGCACAGCGGATGCGCACCGCAGCCTGGTGATCGACGCCCACGCGCACACCACCGCCGAAGCATTCGCGGCACTGGCCGACAACGACGAGGCGTGGACCGTGTCCGCCTACGACCCGTCGTATGCGAGCGCGACGACTCCGCGGGAGATGACCTCGCTTCTCGACGCGATCTGGACCGGTAGCGCGGTGCCCGGGCCGCAGGGCGAGTTCGTCCGGCACGTGATGTCCGCGCAGATCTGGCAGCACCGCATCCGGTCCGGGTTCCCGTATTCCGAGGTGGACGTCGCCGGGAAGACCGGGACAATCGGCGCCATCCGCAACGAGGTGGCCGTCGTGACGTTTCCCGGCGAGACTCCCGTCGCGGTCGCCGTCTTCACTCGCGCCGCCCGAACCGATCCCGTGCTTCCTGTGGTCGATGCCGCGATCGGGCACGCCGCCCGGATCGCGGTGACCGAACTCCGCTCCGGCCGTGTCGACTGAGGTACTCAGCCCGGATAACGCCGGGGCGTGAACACCCTCGTTCCGTGTTCGTTCTCGACGACGGTCGTCATGGAGGAGCCCACGATGAGCAGACACCGCATGTCGATCTCGGCCGGGTCGAGGTCCGCGAGCCGCACGACCCGCACCGACTCCTGCGCGCCGGCCACGTCGCGGCCGATGATCACCGGGGTGTCGGGGGAGCGGTGCTCGAGAACCAGATCGCGCATCGCGGCGACCTGCCAGGTGCGTGACTTCGACGCGGGGTTGTAGACGGCGAAGGCCATGTCGGCGCTCGCGACCGCGGAGATGCGCTGCGCCACCACGTCCCACGGCTTGAGCCGGTCCGACAGCGACAGGATGGCGTAGTCGTGCCCGAGGGGTGCGCCGACCCGGCTCGCGACGGCGTTCGCGGCGGTCATGCCGGGCAGGACGCGCACGGGGACGCCGCGCCACTGCTCCTCGGCCGCGACTTCCAGCACCGCGGCGGCCATCGCGAACACACCCGGGTCACCGGACGACACGACGGCGACGCGGGCCCCGTTCTTGGCCAGGTCGAGTGCCATCGCGGCACGCTCGGCCTCGACGCGGTTGTCGCTGGAGTGACGGCGCTGGCCGGGACGTTCGGGGACCCGGTCGATGTAGGGGCCGTAGCCGACGAGGTCGGTGGCGAGCGACAGTTCGTGCTGCACTTCCGGTGTCGTCCAGGCCTGATCGCCGGGACCGAGCCCGACGACGACGAGTTCGCCCTGCGGTGCCGCGTCGTCGCGGCGCGCGTTCGACGGGCTGGGCACGATGGCGATCGAGAAGTAGGGGACGTCGCTGTCCGAGACGTCGTCCGCGGCGTCGATCTTCTGCCGGGTCGTGCTGGCCCGCTCGACGTACCACGTCTCGTCGATGCGGCCGGAGTCCTTCAACGCCTGCCGGACGGCCGGGTAGGTGCGTCCGAGCTTCAGGATCGCGGCGGCGTCGGTCTCCCGCAGGCGCCGCGTCAGCTCGCCGCGGGGCAGCGTTCCGGGCAGGACGGTGAGGATCTCCTCGCCCTCGACGAGCGGCATCGCCAGCGCGGCGGAGGCGGCGCTGATCGACGTGACCCCGGGAATGACCTCCGCCTCGAAGCGCTGCGCCAGCCTTTTGTGCATGTGCATGTAGGAGCTGTAGAACAGCGGGTCGCCCGCGGCGAGGAGCGCGACCGACCGGCCGGCTTCGAGGTGGGCGGCGAGTCGCTGCGACGCCTCCTCGTAGAACTCGTCCATCGCCCCCTGGTACCCGCCGGGGTGGTCGACGGTCTCGGTGGTGACGGGGTAGACGAGGTGCTCCTCGATCTGGCCGTCCCGCAGGTACGGCGCCGCGACCGCGCGGGAGATGCTCTTGCCGTGCCGGGCGCTGTGGAACGCCACCACATCGGCCTCGGCGATGACCCGCGCGGCCTTGACCGTCACCAGTTCCGGGTCGCCCGGTCCGATGCCGACGCCCCACAGTTTGCCGGTCACCCGCTCGTCGGAGCTCATTCGATCTCGCTCGCAATCGCATTCAGCGCCGCAGCCGTGATGGCGCTGCCACCCCGGCGGCCGCGGACCACCAGATAGTCCAGTCCGCTCGGGTGCTCGATCAACGCTTCCTTCGACTCCGCCGCACCGATGAACCCGACTGGACCGCCCACGATCGCGGCAGGCCGGGGTGCACCGGATTCGATCATGTCCAGCAGGTAGAACAATGCGGTCGGGGCGTTGCCGATCGCGACGACGGCACCGTCGAGTTTGCTGCCCCACAATTCGAGCGCGGCCGCCGAGCGGGTGTTCCCGATCTGCTCCGCCAGCACGGGGACCCGGGGGTCGCGCAGCGTGCAGAGCACCTCGTTGTCCGCGGGGAGACGCTTCCGGGTCACGCCTGCCGCCACCATCTGCGCGTCGCACAGGATCGGGGCGCCGTCCGCCAGCGCCGCGCGGGCGGCCTTCACGACACCGGGGGTGAACGCGACGTCGTCCACGAGGTCGACCTGACCGCTCGCGTGGATCATGCGGACCACGGCCTGCGAGACGTCCTGGGGAAAGGCACTGAGATCCGCCTCGGCGCGGATCGTGGCGAAGGACTGGCGGTAGATCTCCGCGCCGTCTCGGATGTACTCGATCATCCGCTCACGATAGAGGCACCGCGGTCACGGCTCCTCCACCCGGTAACCCGTCTCCGTGGCGACGACGTCGGCGACCTCACCCTTGGGCCGCCCGCAGCACCGCTCGCAGCCCGACCAGTGCTGTCGGCCCTCCACCGGGAGTTCGCCGCTCGCGACGGCGTCCCGCGCGTCGGATCGCACGTCGGCGAGCGCCTTCTCGCATCCGGGTTGCCCGGTGCAGGCGCTGACGTTCAGCCACGGCGAGTTCTCGTCGAAGATCAGGCCCATCGGGGCGAGGACCCGGACCACCTGCTCGGCGGACCACTCGTCGAGATCGCACAGCAACACCGATTTCCAGGGCGTGACGATCACCGGCTTCTCGACCGCGGCGAGGAACTCCGCCAGCCGGGCGTGGAGGATCCCGAACGCGAGGCCGCCGCCGAGGGTCACGTTGCCGTCCGGTTGATCGAGCCATCCGATCGGTGCCCGATGCTCGTCGAACCCGCTCACCGGGTCGGCGGTCGGTGCGAGCGTCAACGCCGACAGGACCCGATCGACCCCGTCGGCGATCTCGGACAGCCGCCAGTGCCGATCGCGCAGCTCCAGGAAGACGCGGGCGGCGTCGAGAAGCACCGTCACCGATTCCGTCGCCGCGATCCGGGCGCCGCTGTCGCGGCCGGCGAGGACCAGGGCGACCTCCGTCTCGCTCACCGCGTGGACGCCGAAATCGCCGCCGAGCGCCGACACGTCGCCGCGCCCGTCGTCGAGGGTGAACAGGGTGCGGCCGGGCAGGTCCGCCAGCGCGGCGTCCGCGCACAACGTCCGGTCGAGTTCGTCGACCAGATCCCGCAGGTCCGCGACACCACCGATCCTGCCGGTCAGCGGCGAGACGAGGATGTTGCGGACCCGCTCGTGCGTCTCCGACGGCAGGAGGCCCGCACCGGCGAGACGGCGGGCGAACTCCTGCGGGTCGCGGACCGCCCGCAGTTGCGCGTTGCCGCGGGAGGTCAGTTCGATCTCGCCGTTTCCGAGGTCGCCGGCCGATTCCGCGAGAGTCTGCAGCTGGGTGGAGGTCAGCACACCACCGGGGAGGCGCACCCGGGCGAGCGCACCGTCGGCGGCCTGGTGGACCTGCAGCGCGCCGGGGCATGCGTCGGGGCGGGAACGGGAGTCGACCATGGTCCCAGGTTACGTCCGGCCCCGGGTAGCATCACCAGCACTTGCGACAGCAGGAGAGGAAGCCGGTGAGAATCCGGTGCGGTCGCGCCACTGTGAGCCCGCCGAAACCGGTGGGTGAGCCAGACCCTCACCTGCCGTCCTCCGACCTACGGTTCCGCACAGAACCACTGCCACGGGGCGCGACACCCCCAGGAAGGCTCCACACGTGATCCTGCTGCTCTCCACCTCCGACACCGACCTGCTCAGCGCACGCGCCAGCGGGGCGGACTACCGCTGGGCCAACCCGGCACGGCTGCTGGTCGAGGAGGATCTGCCGGGACTGCTCGACGGCGCCGACCTGGTGGTGGTGCGCATCCTCGGTGGCCGGCGGGCGTGGGAGGAGGGCCTCGACGCGGTCCTCGCCAGCGGACTGCCGGTGGTGGTCCTCGGCGGTGAGCACGCCCCGGACGCCGAGCTGATGGAGTGCTCGACCGTCACTGCCGGTGTGTCGGCGGAGGCACACAACTATCTCGCCGAGGGCGGCGCCGACAACCTCGCCCAACTGCACCACTTCCTGTCGGACACCGTGCTGCTGACCGGTCACGGTTTCGAGGCGCCGGTCCACCTGCCGAGCTGGGGTGTCGCGCCGTTCGCTCCCGAAGGGAACCCGGACCGCCCCACGATCGCCGTTCTCTACTACCGCGCGCAGCACCTGGCCGGGAACATCCGCTACATCGAGGCGCTGTGCGACGCCGTCGTCGCGGCGGGCGGCACTCCGCTGCCGATCTTCTGCGCGTCGCTGCGCACCGCCGAACCGGAGTTGCTGAACACGCTGCGGCGGGCGGACGCGATGGTGGTCACCGTGCTCGCCGCCGGCGGCACCAAGCCGGCCGGCGTCTCGGCCGGTGGTGACGACGAGGCGTGGGACGTCGCCGCGCTGGCCGCGCTGGACGTGCCGATCCTGCAGGGACTGTGCCTGACCAGCAGCCGTGAGTCGTGGGAGTCCAACGACGACGGATTGTCGCCGCTCGACGTCGCCACCCAGGTCGCGGTCCCCGAGTTCGACGGCCGGCTGATCACGGTGCCGTTCTCGTTCAAGGAGATCGACGCGGACGGTCTCTCCACGTACGTTCCCGACGCCGAGCGCGCCTCCCGGGTGGCGGGCATCGCCGTCCGGCACGCCCGGCTCCGGCACATCCCCGCATCCGACCGCCGGATCGCTCTGATGCTGTCGGCCTACCCGACGAAGCACGCCCGCATCGGCAACGCCGTCGGTCTCGACACGCCGGCCAGCGCGATCCGGTTGCTCACCGAGATGCGGGCCGCCGGATACGACCTCGGTCCGGCGGACGGTCCGGATTCCGTGCCGGGTCTCGCGGCCCAGGACGGCGACGCGCTGATCCACGCCCTCATCGCCGCCGGCGGTCAGGATCCGGACTGGCTGACCGCGGAGCAGCTCGAGGGCAACCCGATCCGGATCTCCGCCGCCCGCTACCGCGAGTGGTTCTCGGCGCTGCCCGCCGAACTGCGCGAGGGCGTCGAGGAGCACTGGGGACCGGCGCCGGGCGAACTGTACGTCGACCGCTCGCAGGATCCCGCCGGTGAAATCGTCATCGCCGCAATGCAATTCGGGAATCTCGTGCTGATGGTGCAGCCGCCGCGCGGATTCGGGGAGAAGCCGGTCGCGATCTACCACGACCCGGATCTGCCGCCGAGCCACCACTACCTCGCCGCCTACCGGTGGATCGCCGCGGACGCCGCCGGCGGCGGTTTCGGCGCCGACGCCGTGGTCCATCTCGGCAAGCACGGCAACCTCGAATGGCTGCCCGGCAAGACACTCGGCATGTCCGCGTCGTGCGGCACCGACGCCGCACTCGGCGACCTGCCGCTGATCTACCCGTTCCTGGTCAACGACCCGGGGGAGGGCACGCAGGCCAAGCGCCGTGCCCACGCGACCCTCGTCGATCACCTGATCCCGCCGATGGCCCGCGCCGAGAGCTACGGCGACGTCTCGCGGCTCGAGCAGCTACTCGACGAGCACTCGAACATCTCCGCGCTCGACCCGTCCAAGCTGCCGGCCATTCGTCAGCAGATCTGGACGCTGATGCGCGCCGCCAAGATGGACCACGACCTCGGACTCGAGGAACGTCCCGACGAGGACGTGTTCGACGACATGCTGCTGCACGTCGACGGCTGGCTGTGCGAGATCAAGGACGTCCAGATCCGTGACGGCCTCCACATCCTCGGTGCCGCACCCCGCGACGACGCGGAGGTCGAACTGGTGCTCGCGATGCTCCGCGCCCGGCAGATGTGGGGCGGCGAGCAGAACGTCCCCGGACTCCGCGAGGCGCTCGGCCTCAGCGAGGACGGCGACGAATCCCGTACCCGCGTCGACGACATCGAGCAGCAGGCGCACGCACTGGTGCAGGGCATGCACGACGCCGACTGGAAACCGGACGCCGCCGACACCCTCACCGACGACGCCACCGTCGCGAAGATCCTGCGCTTCGCCGCCACCGAGGTGGTGCCCCGCCTTCGCGAGACCGACAACGAGATCGCCCAGGTGCTGCACGCGCTCGACGGCGGATTCATCGCCGCCGGGCCGAGCGGTTCGCCGCTGCGCGGGCTGATCAACGTGCTCCCGACGGGCCGCAACTTCTACTCCGTCGACCCGAAGGCCGTGCCGTCCCGGCTCGCCTGGGAGACCGGCCAGGCGATGGCCGAATCGTTGCTGGACCGCTACAAGTCCGATCACGGAGAGTGGCCGCGCTCGGTGGGTCTGTCCGTGTGGGGCACGTCCGCGATGCGCACCTCCGGAGACGACATCGCCGAGGTCTTCGCGCTCCTCGGTGTGCGCCCGGTGTGGGACGAGGCGAGTCGCCGCGTGGTGAACCTCGAGGTGATCGACCTCGAGGAACTGGGCCGGCCGCGTATCGATGTCACGGTCCGGATCAGTGGTTTCTTCCGTGACGCGTTCCCGCACGTCCTGGCACTGCTCGACGACGCCGTCCGGCTCGTCGCAGCGTTGGACGAACCGGCGGAGAGCAACTTCGTGCGCGCACATGCGCAGGCGGATCTCGCCGAGCACGGCGACGAACGCCGCGCGACCACCCGCATCTTCGGGTCGAAGCCGGGCACCTACGGGGCCGGGCTGCTGCAGCTGATCGACTCCAAGAGCTGGCGCGGCGACGCCGACCTCGCCGACGTGTACACCACGTGGGGTGGGTTCGCGTACGGCCGCGGACTCGACGGCGCCCCCGCCGCCGACGACATGCGGACCGCATACCGTCGAATCACCGTGGCGGCCAAGAACACCGACACCCGCGAACACGACATCGCCGACGCCGACGACTACTTCCAGTACCACGGCGGCATGGTCGCCACCGTGCGGGCGCTCACCGGAAAGTCGCCCGAGGCATACATCGGCGACAGCACCCGGCCCGAGTCGGTGCGCACCCGAACCCTGTCGGAGGAGACGTCCCGGGTGTTCCGCGCCCGCGTCGTGAACCCGCGGTGGCTCGAGGCGATGCGACGCCACGGATACAAGGGTGCGTTCGAGATGGCGGCCACCGTCGACTACCTGTTCGGCTACGACGCCACCACCAACGTCGTCGCCGACTGGATGTACGAGAAGCTCGCCGAGTCGTACGTGCTGGACGAGCAGAACCGCAAGTTCATGGAACAGTCCAACCCCTGGGCCCTGCACGGCATCGCCGAACGCCTGCTCGAGGCGGCCGAGCGGAACATGTGGGAGCACCCCGAGCAGCAGACCCTCGACGGCCTGCGGCAGGTGTACCTCGAGACCGAAGGCGAACTCGAAGGAGACTGAGCAACCGTCCGGCTCCGCGGTTCGGTCTAGCATGGGGCCGGTGACCACAGAATTCGACCGGGTGTCGTCCGCGAAGTACGTCCTGCTCACCACGTTTCGGAAGGACGGCACCGCGGTGGCGACACCGCTGTGGGCCGCCGCCGACGGTGACCGCCTGCTGATGTGGACGGTCACCGACTCCTACAAGGTCAAACGCATCCGCCGCAACCCGGAGGTGACGGTGGCCGCGTGCGATGCGCGCGGCAAGCCGAAAGGCCCCGAGGTTCCCGCCCGCGCGGTCATCCTCGACGCCGCCGGCACCGATCACACGAGGGACGTGATCGCCCGCAAGTACGGCATCCTCGGCTGGCTCACGATGAAAGGCAGCCTCCTGCGCCGAGGAAAGACCGGAACCATCGGACTCGCCGTCACGGCCGAGGACCGGTAATCAGGTCTCCGCTCGGCGTGGGCGGCCGTGATGTGGAACCTGTCCAGTGCTGGCGCGTGGTCGGTTGATCGGCAGCGCGCTGGTCAGGCGAGTGCGCGAAGGTGCTCGGCGATCATCCGCTGAGCGGTTTCCGGGGTGTCGGTGTCCCCGAGCAGGACGTGCATCGCCGCGCCGTCGACGAGTGCGTGCAGGCGCATCGCCTCGGTGTCGACGTCGATGTCGGGCGCGATCAGGCCCCGCTGAGCGAGGCCGGTCAGGATCGCGGCGCAGGCACCACGGAGTTGCCGTTGGGCATCGAGGGCGATGTCTTTCAGTAGTGGATGGGCGGGGCTTTCCGCGACGAGGGCGAGGTTCACCTCCATTTCGCAGCGTCGGCGGTCGTCGAGCGGGAGGACTTCGTCCAGCACCGCGAGGGCGCGCTGCCACGGGTCGGTGATCGACGCGTGGGCCTGTGCTCGTTCGCGGACACGCGTTGCGACGAGCCGCATCGAATAGGCGAGGAGTTCGGCCTTGCTGGCGAACACGTGTCGGAGCGATCCGCTCGAGATTCCGGCCTCGGCGGCCACATCGCGTACGGACACGGCGCCGATGCCCTCGCGTTGGATCACCCGCCACACGGCCTCGGCGATTTCCTGCTGCCTTCGGTCGTGGTCGATGAGCTTCGGCACCCCGCCATGTTAACACGACCGTGCTAGCATGAACGCTTGTTGGCACGATCGTACTAACAAGTACTTGGAGGGGCTGAAGGTATGACGTCGCAACTGTCGAGTTCCCACCGCTATGCCGCGCTCGACGTCATGCGCGGTGCGGCCATCCTGGGCACTCTCGCCACCAACATCTGGATCTTCACCAACGTCGAGGGTCTGGTGGGGTACATCGATGGCACCGGACGAGCCACCGGCGGCTGGGCCCCGGTGCAGGCTGTGCTGCAGCAGTTCGCGCAGGGCAAGTTCCTCGGCCTGCTCACCATCATGTTCGGCGTCGGACTGCTCATCCAGCAGCGTTCTGCGCAGCGACAGGGCCGGCGGTGGCCGGGCGGATACCCGTGGCGCGCGGGGCTGCTGATGCTCGACGGAGCACTGCATTTTCTGCTGTTCACCGAGTTCGACGTCCTGACCGGATACGCCCTCACCGGATTGATCGTCGCCTTCATCCTGACCACAGGCATTCGCGCGCAACGCGTCTGGATGGCGTGTGCGGTAACCGTCCACGCGGCGATGCTGGGCCTCGTCGTCGCAGCGTTGTCCTCGGCGCCCGCGCGGGAGCCCCAGCCGCTGTCACCGAACCCCTATGCGGACGGCAGCTTCTGGGATCTCGTCGTCTTCCGCGCCGACCACGTGTTGCTGTTCCGGCTCGAGGTGCTCTTCATCCTGCCGCTGTCGATCGCCCTGTTTCTCGTCGGCGCACACCTCTACGGTGCGCGCGTCCTCGACCCGGACCTCGGCGACTTGCGTCGGCGCCTGATGGTCGCGGGCCTGGCAATCGCACTTCCGCTGGACTTCGCGCTCGGATTGTTCGGCGGAGACGCAGGCCTGATCCTCGGCAGGTACGGGACCGCTCCGGTGGTGGCGTTGGGGCTACTCGCCGCGATCGCGCACCGCTACGCGGGCGGACGCGAACCCGGCCCGGCCGGTCGGGCGCTCTCGGGAGTCGGCCGCACTGCCCTCAGTTGCTATGTGCTGCAGAACATCCTGTGCTCGATCGTCTGCTACGGCTGGGGATTCGGCCTCGCGGCCCGGTTGAACGGCGCCACCGTCGTTCCGGCGACCATCGTGTTGTTCGGTGCCGTCTCGGCGACGCTGATCGTCGTGTCACGCCTGTGGTTGCGGCGGTTCGATCGGGGGCCACTCGAATGGCTCACGCACCGGGGCTACCAGCGTCTCACCCGGGCGGACAGGAACGGTGTCACCGCGCCAGCAGTGTCGTCCATTCCTTGAACTCGAGGGCGTACGACGGTGCGGGCGTCGTCACGGAGGGGCACGGCTGTCGCCGAGTCGCCAACTCCACCAACGACTTCGCTGCCCGCATCACGCTGACGTGGTGATGCCGGGAGACGTCGAGTAACTCCTCGAACGCCTCGGCGTCGCCGTAACCGCGGGTGGCGATGAGGATGCCTTTCGCGGTGGCGAGAACCTCGCGTCCGTCGGGGTGACGGTGCGGAATCGGATGTGCGGGCGGTGCAGCCTCGAGTACGTCGTTCGACACTGTGATCTCCTGGATTGTGGTGCTTCGCTGATGTCTCGGCGCGGTCATACCGCTGCCACCATCAGGGCCGTGGCGAGGACGACGATCAGTCCTCCTGTCGCGGCGGCGAGAACTGAACCGGTGATGATGCCGATTCCGGTGGCGCAGACGAGGCAGACGAACGTCGTCAGTGCCACGTCGGCGAGAGCGAACCGTCTCGTGACCTTGGTGTGGTCGTGGAGCAGTTCGCGGGTGGTGGTAACGGAGTGCATGAAACCTCCTGGTCAGACGGGCAAGGGACGTACTCGGCGCATGCGCCGGCCACGCGGCGCTACGGTGAGTTTCGGCCCCGTTCTCTGGAGACCTGAATATGACATGCGCGGCGAAACGGCTCTGGAGTGAGCAATCTCATATGCGCGATGTCTGCAGCATTTATAACGGAAACAGTACGAGCTGTCACCTAGACGAGCGTCCGCATAGGATCCGCGACTCAGAGCGCCTTGCTGACCGACGATATGTGGAAGTCGGGGACACGCAACGGCGGCATCGCGGTTCGGGTGAACCAGTCCTTCCATTCCCGGGGCAGCGTCCGCTCGGTGGCTCCGCCCTGGGTGACCCTCCGCAGCAGGTCGAGGGGGCTCTCGTTGAACCGGAAGTTGTTCACGGCGCCCGTGACCTTCCCGTTCTCGACGAGGTAGACACCGTCCCGCGTCAGTCCCGTGAGCAGCAGGGTGGCGGGGTCGACCTCCCGGATGTACCAGAGGGTGGTCAGCAGCAGCCCCCGTTCGGTCTCGGCCACCATCTGGTCGAGCGATACCGAGCCGCCGGCGTCGAGGATCAGGTTGTCGCCGGGCACGGTCACGTCGGCGCCGAATTCCTTCGCCGCCGCCCGCGGGTACGCGAGCGCGTTGACGGTGCCGTCACGGATCCAGTCGACCCGGCCCGCGTCCATCCCGTTGTCGAAGACGGACACGGATTCGGACGACGACCCGGTGACGACGAACGGTGTGTATTCCACGCCGAGTGCGGCCGGATCGGAATAGAGGGTGAGGGGAAGTGCACTCAGCTTCTCCCCGATGCGGGTGCCGCCGGGCGCAGACAGGGCGGAGTGCCCTTCCTCCGCGGCTCGGCCTTCCATGGTCCACATGAGATAGATCATGAGGTCCGCGACTGCGGACGGCGGCAGGATTGTCTCGTAACGGCCCGCGGGCAACTCCACCCCGTTGCGGGCCCAGTCGAGGCGTGTCGACAGGTCCTGGAGCAACTTCACGCTGGCCACATCCGTGAAGTCCTTGGTGCTGGTGCCCACCCAGGCGCTGGCGTCGCCGCGCTTGCCGTTGATCTCGACCGACCCGGTCGGCTGGGCGAACCGGCGCCGGATCCCGGTCGACGTGCCCAGCCAGGTCGTGTGCAGCTGGTGATGGGCGAAACCGTAGAGCTGGTCGCTGCCGTCGAAGCCCATGCTCAGATCCTGGGCGAGTTGTTCGAACGCGCCGATCTCGGTGCGCTCCGCCGAGTCGTCCCACCGCTCGTCGGTGTCGGTGCCGGTGAGCAACGGCATCGCGTCGGACGCGGGTGTGGCTGTGCGGGCGGCGATTTCGGCCGAGCGGACCACGCCGTCGATGTCGGCGGCGTCGACGGACGCGGACGTGACGATGCCGACCTTCGCGTCCTCGCCGACCCGGACGATCGAGATGACGGTCCAGCTGCGCGACGTCGACACTCCGTTGGTGGTCATCGAGTTGCCCGCCCACCGCAGGGACGCCTCGCTGGCATCGGTGACGATCACGATGGTTTCGTCCACGGTGGCCCGGGCGAGGACCTGCTCGACGAGTTGCTGCGGTGCGATCATCGGCCGCCTTCCGTCCGAGTGTTCAGTACGTTGACGCCGCGGAAGAGTGCCGACGGGCAGCCGTGGCTGACGGCCGCGACCTGACCGGGCTGCGCCTTGCCGCAGTTGAAGGCGCCGCCGAGCTGCCAGGTGGAGCGGCCGCCGACGGCGTCCATCGAACCCCAGAAGTCCGTGGTCGTCGCCTGGTACGCGACGTCGCGGAGTTGTCCGTCGAGTTTCCCGCCGCGGATGCGGTAGAACCGCTGACCGGTGAACTGGAAGTTGTAGCGTTGCATGTCGATCGACCAGGATTTGTCGCCGACCACGTAGATGCCGTCCTCCACACCGGAGATCAGGTCGTCGGTGCTGCGATCGGCGCCGAGATCGGGTTGCAACGACACATTGGCCATCCGCTGGATGGGGACGTGGTGGGGCGAGTCGGCGTACGAGCAGCCGTTGGAACGCTCCAGCCCGAGACGGGGCGCGAACGCCCGGTCGAGTTGGTAGCCGACGAGAATCCCGTCGGCGACCAGGTCCCAGGACTGGGTTTTGACGCCTTCGTCGTCGTAACCGACCGTGGCGAGACCGTGCCGCTCGGTGCGGTCGGCGGTGACGTGCATGATCGGCGTCCCGTAGCGCAGGGTGCCGAGCTTGTCGGGGGTGGCGAACGACGTGCCGGCATACGCGGCCTCGTAACCGATGGCGCGGTCGTACTCGGTGGCGTGCCCGATGGATTCGTGGATGGTCAGCCACAGGTTGGTCGGGTCGATCACCAGGTCGGTGAGACCGGGCACCACGGTGGGGGCCTTCACCTTCTCGGCCAGCAGGTCCGGGATCCGGGCGAGTTCGTCGGTCCAGTTCCACACCCCGTCGCCGGCGACGTACTCCCATCCGCGGCCGACGGGGGGAGCGAGGGTACGCATCGTCTCGAACACACCGGCCGACTGGTCGACGGTGGTGGCTTCGAGTTGCGGATGCAGCCGCACCCGCTGCTGCACGATGGACGAGCCGGCGAGATCGGCGTAAAACGTCTGCTCCTTCACCTGCAGGCATCCGGCGGTGACGTGGTCGACGCCGTCGGAGGCGAGGAGCCTGCGGGAGTATTCACCGAGCAGCGAGATCTTGTCCGAGGCGGGAACTTCGAACGGATCGACGTCGTAATCGGACACCCAGCGGACGTCCGCGTGCACCGGTTCGGCGGCGAGTTCGACGTGCTCCCGGTTCAGTCCACGCAACGCCCGGGCGACGGCGACGGCCTGTTCCGCGGTCGCGGCGGCGGTCGCCGGGGTCAGCTCGGCATGCGAGGCGAAACCCCAGGTACCGTCGACGACGACCCGCACCGCGAAGCCGAGTTCGGTGGTGTCCACCGCCGACTGCACTTCGCCGTCGCGCAACCGCAGCGACTGGCTGGTGAGCCGATGCACCCGCAGGTCGGCGTGCGACGCGCCCGCCGCACGGGCGGCGGCGAGTGCCGCGTCCGCCAGCGAACGCAGGGGGAGGGCAAGGAATTCCGGATCAACCTGTCGTGGAGCCGTCACCTGGACCACCGTAGTCGGTCGCTCAGCCGAATTGCTGCCAACCCAACCGGATCACCATCGCGATCACCACGATCAGCAGGGTGATCCGGACGAATCCGGCGCCCTTGCTCAGCGCCATCCGCGAACCGGTGATCGCGCCGATCACGTTGCAGACCGCCATGCCCAGGCCGAGCGCCCACAGCACGTGGCCGGCGGCGGCGAAGAACACCAGCGCACCGAGATTCGATCCGAGATTGATCACCTTCGCCATCGCGGCACTGCGTACGAATTCCGTGCCCAGGAACGTGGCGAAACTGATGATGAGGAATGTGCCAGTGCCCGGCCCGAACAGTCCGTCGTAGAACCCGAGGAGACCGGCGGACAGCAGGACGACCGCGATTACCTTCCGCCCTGTCGGCGGATCCTTCGCCAGCGTGGTGCCGAGCTGCGGACGGATCGTCACGAACACGGCGACGCCGACGAGCACCGCCATGATGAGCGGGATGAAGACGTCCTTGTCGATGCGTGACACCGTTGCCGCGCCGAGCGCGGACGCCACCGCCGCGAGCAGGCCGGCGGGAACCAGCAGCCGCCAGTTCATGGGGATGCGGCGCGCGAACGTGACGACGGCGGCGGATGTGCCGGTGAACGCGGTGAGCTTGTTGGTGGCCAGCGCCGCCTGCGGCGTCAGCTGCGGTGCGACGAGAAACAGTGCGGGAATGAGGATCAGTCCGCCGCCGCCGACGACGGCATCCACCCACCCGGCGGCCGTCGCAGCGGTGAGAAGAAGCGCCCAGTCACCCACATTCATGGTGCAGACTCAACCACACCCACCCTGAGGTACTTACGCTGTGCACATGCGGAGGTTCAGTCTGTGGCTGCGAGGAAAGCCGACGGTTGCGGACTCGATGTTGGCGGCGATCCTGTTCGCCCTCGAGGTGTTCGTGTTCACCGCGTCGGGAGACCGCTCGCCGTGGGTGCAGCTGGTCATGGGTTTCCTGCTGTGCCTGCCTATCGCGTGGCGTCGCAAGTATCCGCGGGCGGCGGCCGGTGCCGTTCTGGTGGTGTCGATCACGATCACGTTCGTCAGTTACTCGATCGGTGACCTCGACGCCGAGCATCCCGGTCTGCTGGCGCTCGCCGTCGCCCTGTACACACTCGTGGCCTACGTCGACCGCCGGACCGCCGCGATGTACGCGGTGGGCCTCGCCGTGGATTCGGCCCTGTCGATCTGGTTACTGGAACAGGAACTGCTGGCGGCCGGACTGTTCTCGGTCCTCGTCTTCGCGCTCTCCTGGATCACGGCGGAGTTCCTCGGCGCCCGCCGGGCCTACGACGAAGAGGTCGCCGCGCGCCTCGTCGTCGCCGACTACGACCGGGATCGTCGCGCCGAGGACGCGGTGGCGGCCGAGCGGACCCGGATCGCCCGGGAATTGCACGACGTCGTCGCGCACGCGGTGAGTGTGATGATCGTTCAGGCCGACGGCGCGTCCTACGCCTTGAAGAGCAACCCCGACATCGCGAAGCAGGCACTCACCAACATCGCCGGCACCGGGCGGGAGGCTCTGGCGGAACTGCGGCGCACCGTCTCGCTGCTGCGCACCGAACCGGCGACCGACGACATGCCCCAGCACGGCACGGCCGGCCTCGCCCGGGTGGTCGACATGATGCGCAGCGCCGGACTGCCCGTGGAACTCGAGCTGACGGGGGAGTTGGACGACATCAGCCCGGCGGTCAGTCTCGGCGTCCACCGGCTGGTCCAGGAATCGCTGACGAACGTGCTGCGGCATGCCGGAGAACGTCCGCGCGCGAAGGTGCGGGTGCGGCGCCGCGAGACGGACGTGCTCGTCGAAATCACCGACAACGGCAACTCGTCCGGGCAGTTCTCGCTCGGATCGGGCAACGGGCTGCTGGGGATGCGGGAGCGGGTCGCCGTGCTGCACGGCACCCTCGAGGCGGGACGGCAGACCGACGGCAGTTGGCGGGTCACCGCGGAGTTGCCGCTCGAGCTCGAGGACTGAGCGGCCCCGGCTACTCCGTCTCTGGTGGTGTCGCTTCCTCCGGCTGGTCGAGGACGCTGACGGTGACGCCATAGGGAAGGAACCGCACCGACCGGTGAGGATCCGTGTTGTGCTTGTGCGCGCGGAGCGCATCGAGTTCGGTGGCATACACCTGCTCGACCCGTGCGACGCCCTCGCCGTCGAGCGTGTAGATCGCCCACACACCGTCACCGGTCTCACCCGTCGTTTCCGGCTTCGACGCGCCGCGCGGCGACCGGGCGAAGTCCGCGAACACGCCCGTCCACGGAATCTGAGAATCTGCCTGGTCCAGGAACCTGACGATCCGGTCCTTGACGCCCTGCAATTCCTCGCCGGCCTCACGGATCACGCGGTCGAGATCGTCGGGGTCGAACCCGAACGGCCTGTTGTCGCCCATCACTGTCTCCTGACTTCGGCGGGACACCTCCAGTGTGGCCGCGCATGCCGATCGGCGCCACGACGGTCCGCCGACCGGCATTCGCGCCGCCGACCAGGGCTGCCTCCCGCTGGTCCTCAGGCGTCCGGTGCCGTGTAGACGCGATCACCGCCCACATAGGTCAGGACGGCCCGGGTCTCGCCGATCGCGTCGGCGGTTCCGGTGAACGGATCCCGGTCGAGGACCACCAGGTCGGCGAGCTTGCCCACCTCGATGCTCCCCGTGTCGTCGAGGTGGTTCACGTACGCGGACCCGGCGGTGTACGCGGTGAGTGCGGCCGTGAGGTCGATTCGCTGCTCCGGGAGGAACACCGGGCGTCCCTGCCCGTCCCGGCCCGGCAGTACGCGATTGACCGCGACATGGATGCCGTGGATCGGGTCGGCGCTGCTGACCGGCCAGTCGCTGCCGGCCGCCAGCGTTGCGCCCGAGCGCAGCAGGGAACCGAAGGGGTACTGCCGGCGGGAGCGTTCGTCCCCGAGGAAGGGGATGGTGAGTTCGTCCATCTGCGGCTCGTGGGCTGCCCACAGCGGTTGCATGTTGGCCGTGACGCCGAGCGCGCGGAAACGGGGGATGTCGCCCGGGTCCACGACCTGCAGGTGGGCGAGGTGCGGCCGGGTGTCGCGGAATCCGTTCGTCGTCCGAGCGGCGTCGACCGCGTCGAGCGCATCCCGCACGGCCCGGTCGCCGAGCGCGTGGAAGTGCACCTGAAATCCGAGGGCGTCGAGCTCGGTGACGTAGCCGCGCAGCTCGTCCGGGTCGACGAAGCTGGTCCCGGAATGGGCTGTCGCGCAGCCGCATCCATCCAGATACGGGGAGATCATGGCCGCGGTGCGGGATTCGGCGACACCATCGAGCATGATCTTCACGGTGTCGGCCCGCATCCTCCCGACGCGGAGAAGGGACCGTCGCCGGAGCAGGTCGGGGACCTGCTCGGCGCCCCGATCGCGATCCCACCACAGGGCGCCCGCAACCCGCGCGGTGAGGGAGCCGTCGCCGGCCGCGGTCAGGTAGGCGTCGGAGACATCGGAGATCCCGGAGGTGTCGCCGAGTAGCGCGTCCTGCCACGCGGTGATGCCGAGCGAATGCAGGTGCTGCTGGGCGTGGAGCAGCGCCTTCAGCCGGTCGTCGGGGGTGTGCTGCGGGGTGTGGCAGCCGACCAGCTCCATCGCAGACTCCTGGAGCATGCCGGTCGGCGCGCCGTCGGCGTCGCGTTCGATACGTCCGCCGACGGGATCGGGGGTGTCTCGAGTGATGCCCGCGAGGTCCAGAGCTCTCGTGTTGGCCCATGCTCCGTGATGGTCGCGGTTGGGCAGAAACACCGGCCGATCCCGCACGACGGTGTCGAGGAGTTGCGCGGTGGGTGTGCCCCCGTCGAACGCCTCCATCGACCACCCGCCGCCGACGATCCACGGCAACTCCGGGTGTGCGTCGGCGTAGCTGCGGATGGCGGCGAGGGTGGCGGCGGCGTCGCTGGTGCCGGTGAGGTTGCAGCGGGCGTACTCGAGGCCGGCCACCACGGGATGGATGTGCGCGTCCTGGAAGCCTGGCAGCAGCAGCCTGCCGGTGAGGTCGACGACCTCGGTGCGGGTGCCGATCAGCTCCCGGACCTCGTCGTGGCCGACGGCTGATATCCGGCCACCGGTGACGGCGACCGTCGTGGCGCGGCTGCGGGCCGGGTCCAGGGTGGCAATCGATCCGCCGGTGAAGACCAGATCTGCGGGTCCTGCTGACATCGGAATCTCCTATCGGGAAGTGCTGTCGTCGGTATTCGGATCAGGTTGTGTCGCGCTGATCGGTCAGGGGGTGGTCACGGGAACTTCGGTGGGCGCGCCGAGCAGGTCGGCGTCGCCGGCATCCGTTCCGCGGCCGGTGACGAAATAGGGCGACCGGCGGACCCACTTCGCGTGCGCGGCCACCACCAGCCCCGAGATCAGGATGAGGACCGGGAACAGCAGCTGAAACCAGCCGTTGGTCGCACTGAATTCGAGATGATCTGCCGAGGTGTAGAAGATCCAGCCCAGGTAGCCGCCCAGCGCCAGCAACACCAGGGCGCTGAGGGCGGGAAACACCACCGCGCGCAGCCCCTCCCACGGATGCTCGCGCAGGAGGCCGCGGAACCGGACAGCGGCGGCGAGTGCCGTCAGGCCGTACCAGACGGCGACCACCAGGCCGATCGAACTGATGCCCGCACCGAGAAGGTCGCTGAGTTTGGGGATGACCGTGGCCAGCAGCGCGACCACGGCGGAGATGGCGCCGAGCAGCACGGTGCCGGCCGCCGGGGTTCCGTAACGGGAATGGATGCGGGTCCACACCGGGCCGAGAGTGCGGTCCCGGCCCATTGCGAACAGTCCACGCGCGCTGGGTATCACGGTGGCCTGGAGCGACGCGACGACGGAGAACATCAACGCGACCACGGGGAGAGCCGCCAATGGCTGCCGGGCGAGTGCCTCGCCGAGGAACGCGAGCCCGACGGTCCCGTTGTCCGCCAGTTCCGTGGGGGTGAGGACGCGCTGGAACGCCACCGCACCGAGCAGGAACAATCCGAGGACCAGGAAGACGGTGATCACCCCGGCGCGGGACGCGTCGCGCGGGTCGCGCACCTCCTCGCTCACGCTGAACGCCGCTTCGAAACCCCAGTAGAAGAAGACCGCGATCACCATGCCCTGAGCCAGCACGGCGAACGAGGGAATCGCAAAGGGATCGAACCAGGAGAGGGAGAACGGCTGGCTCCCGGCGAACAACCCGTACGTGCAGAAGCCGATCAACACGACGTACTCGAAGACGAGGAGATACTTCTGCAGCCGGGCCGCGACCGCGACGCCGCGGACGGCGGTGAAGGTCACCGCCCCCAGGATCGTCAGCCCCAGCATCGTGGACTGGAGCGTGGAGTCGGGATCGAGGGTGAGCCCGCCGATGCTGTGCAGGCCGGCCATGCCGGCGAGTTGCAGGATCGCGGACCCGGCGATCGCGGTGGTGTAGGCCATGAACACGACAACGGCGACGATGGCCATCCAACCGGTGAGGAAGCCCAGCCACGGACTGAGGCTGCGGCCTACCCAGACATAGCTGTTGCCGCAATTGGGTTCGACCCTGTTGAGCCGGGCGTATCCGCTGGCAATTCCCAGAATCGGGACGAAGGCCAGTACCAACACCACCGGCATCTGGAGACCGACCACGGCGGCGATGACTCCCAAGCCGACACCGATGCTCGTCGTCGCCGCGGTACTCGAGGCGGCGATCGCAATTCCGTCGATGACGCCGAGGGATTTGCGGAGGGCGGTCGCCCTCGGCGCGTCGACCGCGCCGTTGTTCACTGCTGCCATGTGTGCGTCGCTTTCGATGGAGGGATGGGAGGGATGAGAGGCCACGCACCGATCCGCATTCTCGTGTCCGCGGCCTGGGGCTTCGCTCCCTGTGACATGCAACACTGTCGCCGATTGCAGCGTCAACGGTGTTGGCATAAGCTTCCGTGGACGGAAGGGAGCCGGGATGGCGAAGCAGGTGGTCTCGGACTCGGCCAGGAAGAGGCGCAGGCCGACGAAGCAGGGTGCAGTTCTCTCGGAGCAGCTGATCATGGAGACGGCGCTGCGGTTGCTCCGCCACCACGGCAGTGCCGGTCTGTCCGTCCGGCGCCTCGGGGCTGCGCTCGGGGCCGACCCCAGCACCCTGTACCGGTACTTCCGCGGCATCGACGACCTGACGTTAGCGATCGCCGACGAGCTGATCGGTCGGTCGTTCCACGGGTGGGAACCCACCGGGGACTGGTGGCGGGACCTCCACTCTCTCGGAATACGTTCGCATGCAGCGTATCTGGACCATCCCCAGGCGGCAGTCCTGTCGGCCAGCCGCGTCAGCGGTCGTACCTCGGAGAAAGCAGCCGTCGACACGATCCTCGGAATACTGCGCGAGGCGGGATTCCCCGACGGCGCAGCAGTGCGCCTCTACCGCGCGTTCGTGGACCAGATGCTGGCCTTCGCAGCCCTCGACGGAGCCGAACTCGCTCTACCCGAGGACGTCCGCGAGTCCGATCGGCAACTGTGGCGATCCGCCTACGCGCAGCTGCCTGCCGAGACGCATCCGCACATCGCTGCGACCGCGGGTCTTCTCGTCGACCTCTCCGACCGCAGCGCCTATCCCGACGCACTCGAACTGCTCCTCGACGGCGCTCGCACCCTGCTTCACCGACTCGACGCGAAGCGAGAATCCGCGACGTCGTGACAAGCGCTCGGCTCGAATCGTGGCCGAACGGGCCGGGGGAGTCGCCGGATTACCTGGGAGCATCCCGGAGCTCGATGACGAGTGGCCGACCTGTGTCGAACCAGTACCGGTGCAGATCCTTGATCTTCGCGCGCGTAGGCAACCCGCGTAGATGCACGGCGCATTCGCCATAGTCGAACACATTGACCGTCTCGCAGATAGCGTCCCGGGCATCGTCGAGCTCCGCACGATCGGTGATCTCTCGCGCGAGTCCATCGCACCAACCCGCCGGCATCCGCAGCCGGACCCGTGGGTTCCCACGGATGTTCCACACCCAGCCTGCGACGAAATCCGGGCGCGTCATCGCCAACGCGGGTGGCAGAAGCGAGACCAGGTAGGCACGGTCCCCGTCTTCGAGGGCAGACTGGGCGACGACGTCAGCCGCCGGCGAGCGGCACCAGGATGAAGTGGCCGGCTCCGCGGGCGGCGGAGAACACGTCCCAGGACATCGGGCCGCCGGGACCACGGCCTTCCTGGTAGCGGAGATCGAATGCGGGGTTCACGGGTGCGAGCCGGTAGTCGAAGAAGGCGTAGTTCGCGCGCAGCAATGTGCGCGTCGGTTCGGTGGCCTCCGCGAGACGGGGCACCAACCGGTCCTCGACCACCAATCCGCGGTCGGAGAATTCGTCGACGATGACGCATTCACAGAAGTACGCGAGGGTCCCGATCTCACCGGGGGATCGCACCGGTGCCTCCCCGACGAGGGTCCCGACCGCCCGGCCGACCCGCTCGTAGTCCTGCGCACTCGCCCAGTTACCGAAGATGGGGGGTGCGTCCCACGGGAGACCGCTCTCGACGTCGTAGTACACGGCGCCGGCGCCCAGCACGGCGAGCAGGCCGGCCAGTGTGCCGGCGACAGCGCGGTCCGTGGCGTTGCGCGCGGCGCTCCAGTGGATGCCGGCGGCGAGGACGGCGAACATCGCCAGCGTGGTCGCGGGCGCCACGTAATACCAGTGGTACGGCACGGTGTCGAGCACGACGTAGGCGGCGTAGTAGAGAGCACCGGACAGTCCGAGCGCGAGCAGCGGCACAGGCACCGGTCGCTTCCCCGGCCTGGCGTACGAGGCGAGCGCGACGAGAATCAGAACGAGTGCGAGGGCCGCGGGACCGAATGCCGCCATAGTCCGCCACGGGTTGGACTCGAAGTACATGATCGGGCCGGTGAGGTAGTTGTAGCCGCCCACATCGGAGGCCTGGCCCTGCTTGATCAGGAAGGTGTCGGGCAGAGCCGAACCGAGGACGATCCAGCTGAACAGGTACCACGGCCCGGCGATCGCGGCGAAGCCGGCGAGAGCGCGGCGCAGTTGCGTGCGAATCGCCGGTGACAGGGCGGCGATGACCACGACGAAGACGAGCAGGTCCAGACGTACCAGCGACGCCATGCCCGCGGCCGCGCCGAACCAGGCGGCCCTGCCTTCGAGCGCGAACCACACCATCACCGCGACGGCCGCCGGGATCAGCAGCACCTCGAGTCCGACCGCGGACAACACGAACGGGTTGAACACCACCAGCGCACCGGCGAGCACCGCCCAGACGGTCCCGAGGCCGAGGCGCCGGCACGTGCGCGCCAGCACCCAGCCCAACAGGGCGGTGACCGCGACGTTGAGCATTCCGAGCGCGAACAGGGGATCGCCCGGGCCCCACAATCGGGTCAGGAACGTCAATGCCCCGAGCACGAGCACGTTGAGCGGGGACGTCGACGTGTTCGCGGTCAGTCCGTTTACGATCGCCCACTCCCCGTGGACGGCGAGGTTCCTGGCGGCCGACAGACTGATGTAGGCGTCGTCCGTCAGGCTGCCGGAGACGATCCAGAACAACACGGCCGCCACCACCGCGCCGGACGCGGCGAGGATCGCCGGCGCCCGAAACGGGCTCGGTACCGGTGGCGGGGCAGACCGCTCGAGCGGTTCGTTCAGCAATCCTGTGGACACCGCGACATCCTAGAGAGTGGAGCCGGGACCGCTGCTCGCAGCCACCGAACTCGGCGGCGACACGGTCACCGGTTCCCGGAAATGTCCTCCCGCGCGAACTCGCAGGTGCCTGTCGACTGTTTAGTCATTCGAGAAGACGGGAAATCGACGCCCCAGGGCCGGAAGCGTCACCGGTGGCACCGCCGGCCCAGGTTCCGCGGGTTGAGCCCCCAGGTCGCGGGACCGCCCCGGGCTTTCCTATCGGCGGTGCCGCTCGTGAGCGGTGAGCAGCAGAGCGTCGAAACGGTCGCGAAACGAAGTGGGCGTGTGGATTTCGTCGCCGAATGCGAGAACGAGTTGCTCCGCGATGACGCGGATCTTCGTGTTCGTCTGCTGTGACCGCCACGTCAGGAGGTCGAAGGCGGCGTCGGCGGAGATGGAGTAGACGAGCATCAGCGCACCCTTGGCCTGTTCGATGACTGCCCGCGAACGGACGATGTCGAGCGAAGCGACTTCCGCCGTGTCGAGCAAGCGGGGGTTGTCCCAGATCTCGTCGGTCCTGTCCTGCCACACGAGCACGACGAAGCGGGCGTCCGCGGAGGTGAACATGGAGGCGACCCCGTGCGCCCACAGCCAGTTCCCGTTCCTGTGCCGGACGCGGGCATAGCCCGCTTGGGCGGCGCCGGTATCGAGGACACCCCCGACGAGGCCGAACCACCGCGGCGCGTCCGACGGGTGCATCAAACCGGCGAGGTCCACACGATCGAACTCGTCCAATCGGTAGCCGACGAGGTCGGCCAGGGCCGGGTTCGTCAACACCAGTCGCCGTCGGTCGTCGTACACGCAGACGGGGCGCGGCAGAGAGACCACCAGCGAGGTGAACGCGTCGTGGCCGAGACTGTCGGTCGGTGCGAGGGGGAACCCGGACATGCGTACTTCCTTCAATTCTTCGCCCCGACGACGACTCGTACAGCCGATCGTCGCGGCGTGCGCAGAACGATCCGCTAGAGGGATTCGGAGCCGAGCCCTGTTCGGCTGGGTGTGACGCGCGTCCTACTCGCTGAATTCGCCCATCGCGGGCGTCCATTCGCGGATCTGCACCTTCTCGACCAGATTTTCCTGTACGAACGGATCCTGCGCGAACAGGCGCGCGACGGCGTCCTCGTCCTCGGCCTCGACGATGAACAGCGCACCGTGGCCGTCGGCGAGGGGGCCGGTCGAACGCATGACCTTGCGGCGGACGAGTTCGGTGAGCCACCCACGATGCTGCGTCCGGTGATCGTCGCGCAGGGACGACGTCTCGGGGCTGTACGTGTATTCCACGACGAACAGGGCCATCAGGTTCTCGCTCAGCCGTGGTCGATGTACGACTCGAGCTGGTCGCGTTCGGTCTGCAGCTCGCCGATCCGGCTCTTCACCACGTCGCCGATGCTGACGATGCCGACCAGCTGCCCGTCCACGATCACCGGCAGGTGCCGGATCCGGCGTTCGGTCATGGTTTCGGCGAGACTGTCCACGGTGTCGGTCGGGAGACAGGTGAACACCGATGTCGTCATGATGTCCACGACCCGGGCATTCAGGATGTCGGGGCCGCGCTCGTGGATGCGGCGCACGACGTCGCGTTCGGTGACGATCCCGACGACGGCGTCGTTCTCCGTTACCACCAGGGCGCCCACATTGTGCCTGGCGAGTTCGCCGATCAGTGTGCTGACCGGCATCTCCGGATCGACCGTCACCACGGCCGGACCCTTGTTCCGCAACACATCCGCGATTCGCATCTGGACACCCCGATCTGTGGGCACTCCGACTGGCCGCCGATTCGATCATAGGCAGACTTCGAGCGTATGCCAGCGCTTCTGCCGGTCTTGGTTTGGTTATCTACTCGTGACCGCCGTGTCCCGCGGGCCGGTGTGCGGGTCGGGCGCCCACCGGGACTGCGGTGTTAGGTTGGCGCTGTGCCGATCACCGTGCTACTCGTCGACGACCAGGAACTGATGCGGATGGGCCTCAACATGGTGCTCGACGCTCAGGACGACATCACTGTCGTCGGTGAGGCGAGCGACGGAGCGGCGGCCGTCGCCGCGGTCCGCAAACTCGAACCCGATGTGGTGTTGATGGACGTCCGTATGCCGGTGGTGGACGGGGTCAGCGCGACCGCCCAGATCCTGGAGTCGGGGGTCGCGAGTCGCGTGCTGGTGATGACCACCTTCGACCTCGACGAGCACGCCATGGGTGCGTTGCGGGCCGGGGCCAGCGGCTTCCTGCTCAAGGACACCCCGTCGGAAGACCTGGTGTCGGCGATCCGCAGTGTGGCCGCGGGGGACGCAGTGGTGTCGCCGAAGGTGACCCGCCGGTTGCTGGCGAGGTTCCTCGACGACGGTCCCGGTCCGCTTCGTGACCCGGAGGTCCTCGACGTGCTGACCGAGCGTGAACGGGAAGTGCTGCAGCTGGTCGCCACCGGCTTGTCGAACACGGAGATCGCCGGTCAGCTCTTCCTCTCGGAGTCGACCATCAAATCGCACGTGGGCCGGATTCTGACCAAGTTGAACGTCCGCGACCGGGTCCAGGCAGTGGTGCTGGCCTACGAGACGGGCCTGGTGCGACCCGGCTCGTAGGCCGGCGGGTGGGGAAGCGTACTGCCGCTAGACGGTGAAGGTGCCGACGGTCGGGACCACGGTGCACGTGACGGAGTCGGCGTAGCCGACCGTCCCGAACATCGTCGCGAGGACGGTTCCCTTGCCGGTGTCGACGATCTTCGACAGCAGCGGGGTATTGATGATCGGAAGCTTGTCGTCGAGCTTGACGATCCCGCCCTGGAACGTCGTGAGGTTGATCCAGGCGACGCTGAGGTCGGACGACTGCGGGATCGCCACGTAGGCGGGGATGGCCTGGAATCGGAGTTGGTTCGCGGTGATCTGGGGGAACAGGTTCGGTCCGCCCTGAGCGCTCGCCAGCGTGACCGTCGCGGGCTTGTCGGCGACGCCGCACCCGAGCGTGGGGGACGGGTACATGAAGTCCTGCGGTGTGGTGAGTCCGACCTCGAGCACATCCTTCGGGATGAACACGCTGGCGCCGAGAAGAGCGTCCACGGCGGCCGTCGCGGCGGGGGAGACCTCGGTGGCCAGCGCCTGCAGTTCGGCGGCACCCTTCGCGAAGTCGGCGACCGGTGCTGCCGATGCCGGTCCCGAAGACAGCATGCCGAAGGCGGCTGCGGCCGCGAGAACGATTGCGGCTCGGCGGAAGACGGTGGAACGAGTCATATCGGCTCCTCGTTGTGCGCGGGGTCGGAAGACCCCCATCGCAGTGAACTGCATCATGCGCAGACTCTCAATGTCAACTTGAGGTTTAGCATTGTGAGCGCTTCGATATCAACGGCCGGGAGAAAATCGGCGCCGTCGAACGTTGAACGATCAGACGGTTGACCCAGACCCTCGATGACCCGGCCGTCCGAAAGGGGGCGTCATGTACGCCGCACTGTTCCTGTTGTACGTAGTGGTGGAGATCGCCGCTCTCGTCCTGGTCGGTAACGCGATCGGCGTGCTGTGGACGGTTCTCCTCCTGCTCGGTGGAACGCTGATCGGACTGTTGCTGATGCGGTCGCAGTGGCGTCGTGTGATGGACGGCCTGCGCCGGGCGGCGAGCGGCGACGGCTCTCCTGGTGCGGCGGTCGCGGACGGCGCACTCGTCGCGTTGGGCTCCGCGCTGATGTTCGTCCCCGGCCTGGTCACCTCGGTGCTCGGGCTGCTCTTCCTCGTTCCCCCCACCCGGTGGGCACTTCGGCCCGTCGTGGTCCTGCTGGCAGGCAGGCGTGCCGCCACCGTCGCGGCCGGGGCGGAAGCGTTCGCGCGGGCACCCCGGCGGGGTGGCGGCGAAGTGATCGAAGGGGAGGTGGTCGACGAGGTCTTCGAGGGCGTAGTGATCGACGAGGAGCCCCGAACCCCGACCCGTGATCCCCGCGTTCTGCCCTAACAGGCAGACTGGTTGCCTGTGACTACACAACTGCTGGTCGACGGCCGAATCTACAGTTCCTTTGCTCCAGACGCCACGTCGATGGCAGTGACCGACGGCGTCGTGACGTGGATCGGCGACGACCGCGCGGCCCGTGCGCTGCACCCCGGCGCCGACGTGGTCGACCTCGGCGGCGCGTTCGTCACCCCGGCTTTCGTCGACACCCACGTGCACGTCACAGCGCTCGGCCTGAACATCGTCGGACTCGACCTGGTCGGTGTCGGATCGCTTCGCGAATGCCTGGACCGGCTCGCCTCCTTCGCCCGCACCCACGGCGACGCAGTCATCTGGGGACACGGCTGGGACGAATCGGCGTGGCCGGACGGCGCCGGTCCCACCACGGCGCAACTCGACGAGGCCGCGCCCGGACGCACGGTGTATCTGTCCCGGATCGACGTCCATTCGGCAGTCTGCTCGACGGCCCTGCGCCGGTCGGTCCCGGATCTGAGCGACACCGCCGGCTTCTCGCCGGAGGGGCCGCTGACATTCGAGGCGCACCACGCCGCCCGCACCGTCGCGCGCTCGCTGCTGACGGCCGAGCAGCGTTCCGCCGCCCGCATCGCCGCCCTCGACGCCATCGCCTCCCGCGGCATCGTCGCAGTGCACGAGTGCGGGGGCCCCGACATCGCCGGACTCGACGATTTCCGTGAACTCCTCGCCACCCCGCACGGTGTCGAGGTCCGCGGCTACTGGGGTGAGGCGGTCGCCGACGCCGACGAGGCCAGAAAGCTGTTGAACACCACCGGCGCCCACGCGCTGGGCGGCGACCTGTTCATCGACGGATCCCTCGGCTCCCACACGGCGTGGCTCAGCGAACCCTATGCCGATCTGGCCGGCGGGACCGGCAAGAGCTACCTGGGAGTCGACGAGATCGCCGCACACGTGCGCGCCTGCACCATCGCCGGAATTCAGGCCGGATTCCACGTCATCGGCGACGCCGCCGTCCGGGCCGCGGTCGACGCGTTCGCCGTCGTCGCCGACGAACTGGGCGGTCCCGCGGTTGCGAAGGCCGGGCACCGACTCGAACACGCCGAGATGTTGACCGGTGACGACGCGGCGCGGCTTGCGCAGTGGGGTGTGATCGCCAGCGTCCAGCCCGCGTTCGACGCCCTGTGGGGTGGGACCGACGGCCTGTACGCGCAGCGCCTCGGAACCGAGCGTGCCCTCACCCTCAACCCGTTCGCCGTCGCCGCCTCCGCCGGGGTGTCGCTGGCACTGAGCTCCGACGCACCCGTCACCCCGGTCGACCCGTGGGCGATGCTGCGCGCGGCCGTCCACCACCGCACGCCCGGCAGCGGGATCTCCCCCCGCGCGGCGTTCTCGGCTGCCACGCGCGGCGCGTGGCGGGCCGGCGGGGTCCGGGACGGTCTTGCCGGGACGCTCGACCCCGGAGCGCCCGCGTCGTACGCCGTGTGGGATGCCGGTGAACTCGTGGTCAGCGCCCCCAAGGACTCCGTGCAGCGGTGGTCGACCGATCCCCGGTCCCGGGTCCCGGCCCTGCCGCGGCTCGAGGACGACGCGCCCACACCCGTGCTGCTGCGTTCGGTGCACCGGGGGAGCGTCGTCCATGAGCGGTAGCACCACGTCTCGCTGGACCACCGGAAAGCGCGGCGTGCTGGTACGTTCCGTCCTGTCGGTGGCCGCGGGATTCCTCGTGTTCTCCGGCTTTCCGCCCCGCCCCCTCTGGTTCCTCGCACCCATCGGCATCGCCTTGCTGACGCTGATCCTCACCGGTGCGGGGGGTGCGGCACCGAGATTGCGCGCGGGCTTCGGCTACGGCTACCTCGCGGGACTCGGCTTCCTCGTGCCGCTGCTCCCGTGGATCGGGGTGTTCGTCGGCGCCCTCCCATGGCTTGCCCTCGCCGCGGTCGAGTCGCTGTACATCGGATTGTTCGGGGTGCTCGCCGTGCTCGTCTCCCGGCTGCGCTGGGCCCCGCTGTGGATCGCGGCGTGCTGGTCGCTCACGGAGTGGCTGCGCGCCAGCGTGCCGTTCGGTGGCTTCCCCTGGGGGCGGTTGGCGTTCGGCCAGTCGGAGGGCTGGTTCCTACCGCTCGCGAGCATTGGCGGTGCCCCGTTGCTCAGCTTCGCCGTCGCGCTGACCGGCGCCGGACTGGCATCCGTCGCCGTGACGGTGCGGGCCCGGGTGAGCGGCGCCACGAACTGGACGCGGCCGCTCGCAGGCGGTCTGGTCGCCGCACTCGCCGCGACGGTCGTGTCGCTCGCGCTGGGGCCGACGCTGCCGGGCATGGACTCGGGAGACCGGACGATCACCGTCGCCGCGATCCAGGGCAGCGTCCCCAAACTAGGACTCGACTTCAACGACCAACGCAAGCGGGTCCTCGACAATCACGTGAACCGCACCCTCGAACTCGCAGACGACGTCGCGTCGGGCGCGGCGCCGCAACCCGACCTCGTCGTCTGGCCGGAGAACGCGTCCGACATCGATCCCCTGCGCAACGCCGACGCCGCCGCCGACATCTCCCGGGCGTCCGAGGCGATCGGTGCGCCGATTCTGGTGGGTGCGGTGCTCGTGAATTCCGACCGCACCACCACCAACTCGGTGATCGTGTGGGACGGCGATGCGGGACCGCAGGAGCAGCACGACAAGAAGATCATCCAGCCGTTCGGCGAGTACCTGCCGTACCGCGGGTTCTTCCGGCACTTCTCCTCGTATGCCGACCGGGCGGGCAACTTCGTTCCCGGGGACGGGGACGGGGTCGTCCACGCGGACGGAATCGCCGTCGGGGTCGCGACCTGCTACGAGGTGGCGTTCGACCGGGCGTTCGAGCAGTCGGTGCGCAGCGGCGCCGAACTGCTCGCCGTCCCCACCAACAACGCCACGTTCGGCGACACCGAGATGACCTACCAGCAGCTCGCCATGTCACAGGTGCGGGCCGTAGAGCACGGTCGCGCCGTCGTCGTCGCCGCGACCAGCGGTGTGAGCGCGATCATCGGCCCCGACGGGTCCACGGCGGCGGAAACCCCACTTTTCGTACCCGCGGCCCTGGTGTCGCAGGTGCCGCTCCGCACCGGTACTACGCTGGCAAGTCGGCTCGGCCCGATTCCGGAGGTTCTCCTCTGTGTCGGCGCCGTCGCTGCCGTCGCGTTCGCCGTGGTGCAACGACGACGCACAGTTCGCCCACTGATTCAACGCAGTACCGAGAAGGCGCCGGCAGTTGCCGGCAGGGAGGATCCTCATGGCATCGGAGACCGATTCCGGGCAGAGCGGGGCACCGAGCGCACGGACTCTGGTGATCATTCCGACGTATAACGAGCGGGAGAATCTCGGCCTGATCGTGGGCCGCCTGCATGCGGCGCTGCCGCGGACGCATGTTCTGGTTGTCGACGACGGCAGCCCCGACGGCACCGGAGACATCGCGGACGCCCTCGCGTCGAACGACGACGCCGGCCGCATCCACGTGATGCACCGCACCGAGAAGAACGGTCTCGGAGCCGCCTACATCGCCGGATTCCACTGGGGCCTGGACCGGGACTACACCGTCCTCGTCGAAATGGACGCGGACGGCAGCCACGCGCCCGAGCAGTTGCATCGCCTCCTCGACCAGGTGGACGCCGGCGCCGACCTCGTGCTCGGTTCGAGGTACGTGCCGGGCGGCACGGTGGTCAACTGGCCGAAGCACCGCGAGTGGCTCTCGCGCGGCGGGAACATCTACTCGCGGCTCGCCCTGGGCGTGAAGATCAAAGACATCACCGGCGGATACCGGGCGTACCGCCGTGAGGTGCTCGAGAAGCTCGACCTCGCTGCGGTGGAGTCGCATGGCTACTGCTTCCAGGTGGACCTGGCGTGGCGGGCCATTCAGGAGGGCTTCGACGTCCGCGAAGTTCCCATCACGTTCACGGAACGAGAGATCGGCGAATCCAAGATGAGCGGCGGGATCGTCCGCGAGGCGCTCCTCAAGGTCACACAGTGGGGGCTGCGGAATCGAATCGCCAAGATCAAGGGTGTGACAGCCGGCTGAGGCTCGGCACCGACCGCTGCCCCACTCCTTCCGGGAAGGAGTGGGGCAGTGCTATATCTGTGGTCCGGAAACAGGATCCACGTGGGTAAACCCGCGCGGTGTCCACATTATGAGACGCCGTGAAACGGTCTGAACCGTACGTCCGATAGGAACCTGAAGCGTACTCCCGGGTAATGTTCGGTAAATTCCCAGGTTCGCAGGTCACTATGAGTTTCTTCGGTGGCCGGTGGGTTCGTCCCACCGCCGGAGCGGGAAAGAGGACGAACAAGGTGGTCGAAGCTGTGCCGAGTGGTGACGTGACCACCGAGGGTCGCCTTCCGGACGGTGCATTTCCGCTCTCCGCCGCTCAGCAGGGCATGTGGTTCGCCCAGCAACTCGATCCCGACGTACCCGTCAACATCGCGCAGTGCGTCGAACTGGTGGGTGCCCTCGACGTACCGCTGCTGTCGGAGTCGATGATCACCGCGGGCCGTGAGCTCGGCTCCGCATTCCTCCGACTCGTCGAGGTCGACGGGGTTCCCTACCAGCTGGTCGATCCGACCCTGGAAGCATCGGTCCGGTTCGTCGACCTGCAGCACGAGCCCGATCCGCGGGCCGCGGCCAAGGAGTGGATGCGGCAGGAGTACACCGCCCCGCTCGACGTGTGCCGCGATCGGCTCACGACCTCGGCGCTTCTGCGCATCGGGCCGGATCGCCACTACTGGTACAGCAGGGTCCACCACGTCGCGCTCGACGGCATGGGATCGGTGACCCTCGTCGACCGGACCGCGGAGCTCTACACCGCAGCCGTCGAGGGGCGCGCCGCCGGGCCGTCCAAGGCTGCCGAACTCACCGACGTCGCCCGGGTCGACGACGACTACCGGACGTCGGCGCGCTACCGGGCCGACCGGGAGTACTGGTCCGAGCGGGTGTCCACCATCGGCGAACCGCACAGCCTCGTCGACCGGAGCGCCCCCGCGCGGGCCCGGAGCCGCACGACGGGCGGCCAGATCCCCGACGCCCTCGTCGACCACCTCGAGGCTGCGACGGACCGCCACGACTCGTCGACCGCGTTCGAGGTCATCGCCGCCTTCGCCGCGTACCTTTCCCGGATGACCGGACGCGAGGAGGTCGCGGTCAGCCTGCCCGTCACCGCCCGCACCACCGCGCTGCTCCGCCGCTCGGGCGGCATGGTGTCCAACGTCGTCCCGTTGCGCCTGCACGTGCGCCCGGACATGACGAACACGGATCTGGTGGCGGCGGTCCGGCTGGAGGTCACCGCGGCGCTCCGGCATCAGCGGTACCCGCACATCGACCTCCGTCGCGACGCGGCCATCGATCATCAGGGCTTCTACGGCCCACTGATCAACGTCATGCTGTTCCACAACGAGATCACCCTCGGCAGCATCGTCGGCAGGCTCGAACTGCTGTCCACCGGACCGATCACCGACCTCGCCGTCAACGTCTATCACGGGGTCGCCGGCACCAGCCTCAACCTGGACCTCGAGGCCAACCCCGACCTGTACTCCGAAGACACCCTCGCCGCGCATCACGCCCGCTTCAGCCGGTTCCTCGGCGCGTTCCTCATCTCCGACGGACCACGACGGATCGGCGACCTCGACATCCTCGACGAGGACGAACGCCGCAGCCTGCTGCCGGCCACCGGGCGCGCCGGATTCGCACCCGTCACCGTGCCGGATCTACTCGCCGGGGCCGTGCGCAGCAACCCGGACGGCGATGCCCTCGTCGCACCCGGGCACGGGACGTCCGCCGCCCTGAGCTACCGCGCCCTCGACGAGACGTCGAACCAGCTCGCGCGACTCCTGATCGACCTCCAGGTCGGCCCGGAGGTCATGGTGGCGTTGGCGTTGCCGCGGTCGCGGGAGTCGGTGTCGAGTGTGTGGGCGGTGGCGAAGGCGGGGGCGGCGTTCGTTCCGGTGGATCCGGGTTATCCGTTCGAGCGGATCGCGTTCATGCTGGAGGATTGTGGGGCGCCGATCGGGATCACGACCGCCGCGTTGCGGGAGGGTTTGCCCGACGCGACCCAGTGGATCGTGCTCGACGACGCGGAGTTTGTGTCTGCCGTTGCCTCCTATCCGGCGGATGCGGTCACCGACGCCGACCGCGCGGGTGTGTTGTCGGTGGATCATCCGGCGTATGTGATTTACACCTCGGGGTCGACGGGTCGGCCGAAGGGTGTGGCGGTCACGCATCGGGGTG
>NZ_JAAOQS010000088.1:0-39568 GCF_011603105.1 Rhodococcus sp. A14
GGTCGGGTCGGGTCGGGTCGGGTCGAGAAGCATCTTCGATTCCCACCAACGGGGGTGCGCGTTCCTGCGGAATATTCACCGCGTGGAGAAATTACGGTCAGGTCGGCGTCCAATGTGCTCGACCATCGCGTGCCTGCGACAGTTCTGGTCCGCGGGACACGGTATTAAAAAGCCAGGTAGCAGTGAGCGCGCGACGCTGGTATGCGCTGCCGCACAGATCGCCGATATGTGCCTCTCCCGAACTGATGCCGTCACTTCGTAAGATAGCCGCGCGTATGTATCCAAGCCGTGTCTGGATGGATGCCGCTGTCCTTCATGGCGTCTCGCAGTTCTTCCGCGAAACGTGCCGGAGTCATTCCGAACGTTGTGAACACTTCGTCGCTGGGAGCCCCACCATATGGGGCCCAGATATGAGCGAACTCAATTAAACGTGCCGATTCACTCGAAGCTGCCCACCCGCGGGCGCCAGCGACGTTTGATCGGCGTCGTCTGCGGCGTAGCACGCGGCGTTCGGTCGATTCGGCGGCCTGCCCGCTAACCGATGAGGATTTCGACGTCACCGTTGTCGTCTTTCGAATGTTGGTCAAAATGAAATTTCCGTCCACGATATAGCTCTGATTCACCCCGCGAGCAGCACACCCGTGAGGGCGACCGCAGCCACCCAAGCGGTGGAGATCGTGGCCAGGATGAACGGTCGAGCGCCGACCTTCCGGATGAGATGTAAGCGGATTCACAGATCTCCCGACGAGAATCTCCGACATCGGCGACCACGATCAGGATCCCGTTCCCGAGGCGATCGACACTCCCGCCATCGGGTTGATCGCATACACGCGTGGCTCGGTTGAGTGCAACGCGGCGACCAACAGGCCGCGGAGGTCCTGGTACACCGGGTTCGATGGATTGTTTGATCTCGTCGAGTTCATCGATGGTCACCCGGTCGACGATCTGACGGTTACCAGCCACTTTGCGGGGGCGTCCGGTGCATTCACGGGTGAAGATAGCGTCGTGCGACCACAACTGGCCCAGGAACCGCGAGAAGCCGGCCGCGATGTCCGGGAGCGGGCCCGTGATCACCTTCCGCATCTCCACCCAGGCCTCAACCTGCAACCGAACAGAGTCCTCCGCAATTACCACGCATTCACAGTATTGCCGCTACCGGTGAGAAGGCACTGGCCAACCGACCAGCCCGAACCGGCCGAGCGGCCGGGTGCCGAAGCGCAGCGGGGTCGGCAGCCTGGGAACCAGGACAGAACAGCCATCACCGAGGAGGATCATGACCGTCACCGTCGAGCAGACCCGCACACGGTTCAGCGACGGGCGCCGCATCGTGCTCGACGAGAACGAGCGGCTGCTCAATTCCATTGCCGCAGAACAGTGGGACCGCGCCGGTTCGCTCATCACAAGCGCGCGGGCGGTCTTCGTGATCGGCAACGGGCGCAGCGGCCTGGCCATCCAGATGGCCGCCATGCGCTTGATGCACCTCGGTCTGCGCGTGCACGTGGCCGGTGAGGTCACCGCCCCTGCCGTCGGCGCACACGACGTGCTGATCGCCGTGTCCGGGTCGGGCACCACCGCCTCGGTGGTCGGGGCCGCCGACACCGCGACGAAGGTCGGTGCCTCGGTGCTCGCCGTCACCACGGCCTCGGACTCGCCGCTCGCCCAGCGCGCCGACGACGTCCTGATCCTTCCCGCGGCCGACAAGCAGGACCACAGCGCAGCCATCACCCGCCAGTACGCGGGCAGCCTGTTCGAACAGTCCGTGCTCCTCGCCTTCGACGCCCTGTTCCAGGCGTTGTGGCACAACGAAGACCAGACCGCCGAGCGGCTGTGGGAACGCCACGCCAACATCGGCTGACCCGAGCACCCCGGACCCCCGAAGATAAATAACAGGAGAAACACATGACGAAGCTGCAGGTTGCAGTCGATCTGCTCACCACCGCCGACGCGCTGGCACTCACCAACAAGGTGGCCCCGTACGTCGACATCATCGAACTCGGCACCCCGCTGATCAAGAGCGCCGGCCTCAGTGCCATCAGCGCGATCAAGGCCGCACACCCGGACAAGGAGGTCTTCGCCGACCTCAAGACCGCCGACGCCGGTTTCCTCGAGGCCGACCTGGCGTTCACCGCCGGCGCCGACCTGGTCACCGTCCTCGGTGCCGCCGGTGATGCCACCATCAAGGGCGCCGTCGAGGCCGGCCGCAAGCACGGCAAGAAGGTCGTCGCCGACCTGATCGGCGTCGAAAACCGTGTCGAGCGCGCCCGCGAGATCGCCAAGCTCGGAGTCGCGTTCGTCGAGATCCACGCCGGCCTCGACGAGCAGGCCCAGCCCGGCTACTCGATCCAGACCCTCCTCGACGACGGCAAGATCGCCGGTGTCCCGTTCTCCGTCGCCGGTGGCGTCAAGGTCGACACCATCGCCGCCGTCCGCGATGCGGGTGCCGACGTCGCCGTCGCCGGTGGCGCCATCTACAGCGCCGAGGACCCCGCCGCGGCCGCGAAGGCACTCAAGGAAGCCCTCACCAAGTAGCCCGTCACCATACAACGAAAGGCCCTGAACACGTTCGTGTTCAGGGCCTTTCGTTGTATGGTGCGGCGCTGCCGGCCGAGTCTGTAACGGTGTTCGAGGACTTGCGTCCGCTGTCGTCGCGCCAACGGAGACCGCTCAACACGCAGACCAGGTTCACCCGCCCGAGTTCGGGTGTGGCCAACCAGCACGCGCAGCATCGAGATCGTCCAAGACCGGTCGAGCTGCCCTCCGGGAGGGCGAGACCGAACCCCTCGACCGGTCCCACCTCGACGCATCTACCTGCCCGGACGGGTCAGAGCGGGCGCCACGCCCGGCCGGTCCGGCTGAGGATCCCTTCCGCGGACTCCGGGCCGCACGCGCCGGACGGATAGGTGTCCGGGCGACCGACGGCGGCCCATTGCTCGAGGAGAGGATCGATGACCCGCCAGGACCATTCGACCTCCTCCCGGCGAGGAAAGAGTGTGGCGTCTCCACGCAGCACGTCACAGATCAGCCGCTCGTAGGCATCCGGTGCCGGGTCGAACACCGACCGGAAGTCCATCCCGAGGCTGACCGGCTGAATGTGCATGCCGCCGCCCGGGCGTTTGGCGCCGATGTGCAGTTCGATTCCGTCGTCGGGCTGGACCCGGAAGACGAGCACGTTCGAGACCGCCGCGGCCCGGGCAGCGGGCGACCCATGGACAGGCGGTGTGAACGTCACCGCGATCTCGGTCGTCCGCCGCGCCAGGCGTTTACCGGTGCGGATGAAGAACGGCACGCCTGCCCACCGGCGGGTCGCGATCCCCACTGTCAGGGCCGCGAAGGTCTCGGTCGCCGAGTCGGCAGGGAACCCTGCCTCGTCGGCCAATCCCGATACGGGAACCCCGTTATCCACGCCCGCACCGTATTGGCCACGGGCTGATGTCTCCGCCAGCGGTCCGAGGAGTTCGGTGGCGGAGAGGACCTTGAGCTTCTCGGCGGCGATGCTGTCGGCGTCGAACGCGACGGGTTCTTCCATCGCGATCAACGCCAAGAGTTGCAGCAGGTGGTTCTGGACGACGTCGCGGGCGGCGCCGACGCCGTCGTAGTACCCGGCGCGCCCGGTCACTCCAACACTCTCGGCCATGGTGATCTGCACGTGGTCGATGTGGCGGTTGTTCCACAGTGGCTCGAACATTCCGTTCGCGAACCGCAGCGCGAGGATGTTCTGCACCGTCTCCTTCCCCAGGTAGTGATCGATGCGGTAGATCGAGGCCGGCGGAAACACCCTTTCCAGCGCGACACCGAGGGTCTGCGCGCTGGCGAGATCGTGCCCGAACGGTTTCTCCACCACCACCCGGCGCCATCCGTGCGCATTCCGGTTCAGACCGCAAATCGCGAGCTGGTCGCAGACCGCCGCGAAGGAGGACGGCGGCACTGACAGGTAGAACAAGTAGTTGCCGGGCTTGCCGCGGCGGACGTCGAGCTCGGCCAGCCGGGCGGAAAGCCGGGCGAAGGCCGCGGTGTCGTCGAACGACCCCTGCACGAGGTGGATACGCTCGGCCAGCTCCGCCCACACCGCCGGGTCGAATGGTGTGCGCGCGTGCGCGATCACTGCCTCGCGAAGCCGATCTTCGGCGTGTGTGCTGTCGCGAGCGAAGCCGATCAGATCGAAGTCCGGTGGCAGCTGGCCACCGTGCGCGAGGTCGTAGATGGCCGGGAGCAGTTTCTTGCGGGCGAGATCACCGGTGATTCCGAAGATCACCATCGACGCCGGGTCGGTGACCTGACCGGTGTTGCCGATCAACGCCTCACCGAGCCGGCCGTCCGAGCCGCCTGCCAGCGGATTCCTCTCCTGCACTTCAGACACGGTCACTGTTGTTGCACTCCGTCTTTCGCTCCACCACAGGCGCATTCGGACAATGCGTCGACTACCAGTGTCGAAGGTGCGGCGAGGTAATGCACTTGGCCGAGCGGCCAGTGACAGCTGCCCGTCCGGTCAGGTGAGGCGGCCGCCGAAACCCCGTAGACATAGATCCCGGCATGATACTCGAGAATCGAAAGTGGAACGGTGACGATGAAACTGGGATTGGTCGGTCTGGGCAAGATGGGGCTGAACATGCGCGAGCGTCTGCGGGAACGTGGCCTCGAGGCGATCGGATACGACCCGAACGCCGCCGACAGCGATGCCGGCAGCCTCGAAGCGTTGGTCGAGTCGCTTCCGGTGCCGCGTGCGGTGTGGGTGATGGTGCCCGCCGGTGCGCCGACCCGCCAGATCATCGGGCAGCTCTCCCGCCTGCTCGCACCCGGGGACCTCGTCGTCGACGGCGGTAACTCCCGGTTCACCGACGACGAGCTCAACGCGGACGTCCTCGCCAAACACGGCATCCGCTACGTCGACTGCGGCGTCTCCGGTGGGGTGTGGGGGCGGCGGAACGGCTACGCGCTGATGGCCGGCGGCGACACCGCCGACATCGACCGGTTGATGCCGGTCTTCGACGCGCTGCGACCGGACGGGGAGCGGGAGGACTCCTTCGTCCATGCCGGCCCGGTCGGCGCCGGACACTACGCGAAGATGGTGCACAACGGCATCGAGTACGGGCTGATGCAGGCCTACGCCGAGGGCTACGAGCTGCTCGCCGCCGAGGACTCGATCGTGGACGTGCCCGCGGTCCTGCGTGCCTGGTCGAAGGGCACCGTCGTGCGGTCCTGGCTGCTCGACCTCCTGGTGCAGGCCCTGTCCGAGGATCCCGACCTGGCAGCGATCTCCGGCTACACCGAGGATTCCGGCGAAGGCCGCTGGACCGTCGAAGAAGCCATCGCACACGCGGTTCCGGCGCCGGTGATCTCCGCCGCACTGTTCGCCCGGTTCGCGTCCCGCCAGGACGACTCCCCCGCTATGAAAGCCGTCTCGGCGCTGCGCAACCAGTTCGGTGGGCACGCCGTCCGACCAGTCGAGACCGCCGGGATCGCCTGAACCGTGACGACCTCGACCCCATCTGACGTCACCCGCTCCCCCGAATGGCAGAAGCTCCAGGCCCACCACGCCGACGTGGCCGACCTGCACCTACGGGAGTTTTTCACCACCCACCCCGAGCGTGGCCGCGATCTCACCGCCACCGCCGGTGACCTCTACATCGACTACAGCCTGCACCGCATCGACCGGACCACCCTCGCTCTGCTGACCGACCTGGCCCGCGCGGCGGGCCTGGAAGAACGCCGCGACAGCATGCTGCGCGGAGACCACGTCAACACCACCGAGCACCGGGCGGTCCTGCACACCGCGCTGCGCCTACCCGCCGATGCGACACTCACCGTCGATGCACACAACGTCGTCGCGGACGTGCACCGGGTGCTCGACCGGATGGGCGACTTCACCGACCGCGTCCGCAGCGGACAGTGGCGCGGCGCTACCGGCAAACGCATCACCACGGTGGTCAACGTCGGCATCGGCGGCTCCGATCTGGGACCGCGCATGGTGTACGGCGCGCTGCGTCACTACGCCGACGCCGGGATCGCGGTCCGGTTCGTCTCGAACGTCGACCCGCAGACCTCGTCGCCACCCTCACCGATCTTGACCCGGCGACGACGCTGTTCGTCGTGTCGTCTAAAACGTTCACCATCGAAACCCTCACCAACGCCACCGCTGCCCGGCGATGGCTCACCAACACACTCGGTGCCGATGCCGTGGCCCGGCACTTCGTCGCAGTCTCCACCAACGCCGCGAAAGTAGCCGAGTTCGGTATCGACCCCGGCAACATGTTCGAGTTCTGGGACTGGGTCGGCGGCGGCTACTCCGTCGGGTCCGCGATCGGGCTGTCGGTGATGGCCGCGATCGGCCGGGACGCGTTCGCGCAATTCCTCGCCGGGATGCACACCATGGACCGCCATTTCGCCGAGGCGCCGTTGGAGGCGAACGCCCCGGTGCTGCTTGGGCTCCTCGGCTTCTGGTACTCCAACTATCACCACCCGCTCCCGCTCACCTCCCCGAGGCTAGCCACCTGGCCGGCAGACATTCTGGTGCCACGCCCACACCGACGAAGGTCACTGCAACGACTCCGCGCCCGCCCACTAGAGAGCCGTAGGGAACGCAACAACCGTGCTCAACCCACTACCAGCCCCGAAAACCGAGGATCGATCCCCCCGGCGTTCCACACTCTACGAAGACGGCCATCGATGTGTCCGGCGAAGGCGGCGTGAGTTCACCATTCCGGATGCAGCCGATACAGTTCCATGGATGGAGCAATCACTCCGCGCCCAGCAGACGGGCCGGGCCTGGCAGCTTTTCGGTGGACACTGAACAGCCCCGATGCCGTCTCCGATGGTGGCCAGACCGACGAGTTCCCCCTCAGCGAGCCACGGTCAGCGCCAAGACCACGACAATCGTCGACTCCCTGGGGGCCCGACCGTTACGTTCGGGCCCCACCGGCACGAAACACGACTGACGCGGCCGGTGAGGCGTGAAGTACACCGAATGACCGGCTCGCTTTGTTACACGATGCCTCCGCATCGACCCACGACTTCGAATCCTTCACCAACTCACGACACTCATACCGTTGTGGCCCCCAGGTCGGTGAGAGCCACAGCTACACGAATGGTGTTCCGGCTACAGCAGACAGCGACGCTTATTGAGCTTGAGGACCGTCGCTATGGGCAGAGATCCTGATGACTTCAGGGCTTCTCGAGTATCAGAACAGGGATGACGCGAGTCGTCTTTCGCTCCAACTCGGCGTAGACGGGATAAGCCGCCATAGCCCGTTCCCACCAGATGGCTCGCTCGCTACCGGCAAGTTCCCGAGCGCGATAGTCGTACGTCTCAGTGCCGTCTTGTAGTTCTACCAGTGGCTCGGCCTTCAAATTGTGGTACCAGGCCGGATGCGTCGGAGCGCCGCCGTCCGAGGCAACGAGCGCGAAGGCGCCGGCGTGCTCGACTCGCATCAACGGGACCCTGCGTAGCTTTCCGCTCTTCGCACCGCGCACCGTGAGCAGGATCACCGGCCTTCCTCCCCAATCCACGCTGTCCGTCGTACCCGTCTCGAGAATCTGCACAGTCATGTCCCGTACAAAGCCCTCGGGGCCCAGGATGTATTCACCGTTCAGAGGCACGTTGGATCACCTTTTCTTTCTCACGACGACGCTGGAGCGAAGTGTTCGGATTGGCGGGTCTGCTGGTTCAACGCAGCTCTGGCGGTGACTTATTGCGCTGGAGTACGCACTCTTCTGCCTAGGACTGGCAGTGCCACCCTGGGGAGTCCCTTGGGTTTCTGTCAACGACTGCACACCTGTGGGTGATCGGCCGGTTTCCCGTCTGTCACGTAGCTGCCCTCACGCCTACATTCTGTGGATCCCAGATCGCGCGCGACAGCGGTCAGTCCCGTTTCCGCACGGTCAGATGCCACCTGCCCCCCGGGTGCACTTCAACACCACGGAAGCGCGTCCTCGTGCGGCTGACCGGGCGCGGTCATGCCCTCCGGCCACACCCATCCGCCGGGTCACCTCAGGATCCGCCCGCGCACGCACTCGGCGAGCAGATCGTCATTCCACCGATCAACGATCTCCCTCAAACACAAAGGCGGCGCTCGGTCTCAGGAAGGTGGTGCGTCAGACTTCAGTCGGACACTGTATCCACCTCTCCGAAGACCGGCCCGCATCCCGATCGCGTCGACCCCAGTGACGTTGGTTATCTGTCGCGAGCTCCGTACAGGTCACTGCCAACACGAGTTTGATTATGAGGCGGCGTTCCGGCTGCTATTCCGTACGGCCCGAAGGAATGAAGACGGCGTTCGTAGACTCGCCATCCAACGGAGGTCCGCCGCCACTTGTCGTCGTAGCAGATCGCAACAGTCCAGTCGGCCGGCTTTGGCCCGTCTTCCGCCATCCAATGAGCGCACAAGGCATAGGTGCGGCTGGTCGCCTCATCTCCCTGTACTTGGACCGAGAAGTTGCCCATCATGTGCTGTGTACCCGCAAAGTCTTGCATCACTTCGTCGAAAAACGCGCCCAACTCCCGCCGCCCGCGTGGAACGCGAGGGGGCGTGCTCTCTGGTAGATGGAAGTCCGTCGCGTCGTCAGTGAAGATCTCTTCTGGAATGTCTTTCCACCGTGCGGTGTCCAAGAGGAATGCGTAGAGGTCCATCCGCTCTCGGATGTAGTCTTTGTCCCGAAGTTCCTGCAATTCTGCGCGGATCAGTTTCAAGTCGTCGGAGTCTGATTTCGCTTCTGAATCGATCTGAGTACTCAACGCATCACTCCATTCAAAGATGTTGCTGCTGTGCAGATCTAAGATTGCCGATCGGTTCGTCGCCCACGATCACGATCGACCGTGATCCAGATCATGCCGAGTGTCAGCACGCCAAGTCAAGCAAATGGGTCAAATATCCGACGACTCCGTAAATTTTCCAGGCGCTGCTCTTACACAAAAGACGGACATGCGATGCCCTGGTGCAGATCAATAGCATCCCAGCCGGACCGTCGCGCCATGGTTCCCAGTGATTAGAGAGGGCCGTCCTGCACGAAGCATGTGAGTAGTTGCGCAAACGCCTCTTGGCTCGCTTCGGGCCAATCTCCGAGTCGGCGCGCTATTGCCTCGGAAAGGCGTTCGCGCATGATGGTTACGGCCTCATGCCCCTTCGGGGTCAGTTCCAGCAGGACGAATCGAGCATCGGAACCATCGGTGACGGTCCGCAGATAGCCCGCCTGGACGAGTCGCCCGGCGCGGCGACTGACGACAGATCTGTCGACGCCCACTTCTGAGGCCAGCGCTCCCGCACTACTCGGACCATATCGGGCGACCGCGCTAATGACGGGGTATGTGCTGACGTCGAGCGACTCGTCGAGAGCCCTGGTGAGCTCAGCATAAAGCTTGTTCCGAAATCCGCGTTGAAGCACAGTCCCTAATGCGTCTGCCACTGCCGTGGCGGGGGTAGCGTCCATGACACCACCCTAACTTGTGCTTTTTGCACACACTCGCGCTATGCTCGTACGTGTGCAAAACGCACACATATTTGGACTGGAGGCTTCATGATGGCCGCGGATATCAAGACTGCACTGAACGATCTCATCGGCGGGAGCGATCCCCTCGAAGACGTGATCGCGCGACACTTCGCGCCGAACTATCGGCAACGGACCAACGGCATTTGGGACGACTTCGCCGGCTTCAAAGAACACATCGCGTATCTGCGCGACGCCGTCCGTCGCATCGACGTCACCGTCCTCGACGAGGTTACCGACAACGAGCAGTACAGCTCGCGGCACGTCGTCGATATCGTCAAGACCGACGGGTCGCTGGTCCAGCAGGAGGTCTATCTCTTCGGCGAGCAGAACGTTGACGGCAAGTTCACTCGCGTCGAGGAGGTGACAATGATGCTTGAGGGCACAGAATCCGATCGCGGCTTAGGGAACGCGCGCTAGCCAGGTCAAGACCTGGGCCGACGTTCTGCTCGTGTCTATCAGAAGTACGTGCCTCACCAGACCGTGTCGCCACGAATTATCGCATCAGCACCACCATCAATGAAGATCGTCTGACCGGTGATGTGACCATTCTTTTCGCTCGACAGAAACGACAGCAACTCGGCTGCAGAGATCGGATCGTACGGACCACCGAGCGGCATCGGAGTGCCCGCTTTGATTCGACGTTCGGTTGCGGGGTCTTCGAAAAGTCGCGTCAGCAGCGCGGTCCTCACGAGCCCAGGTGCAATAGCGTTAAGTGGGATTCCAGCTTCAGCCCAGTCTGCTGATATTGCAGCGCGACGAATCCACATCGAGAGGGCACGCTTTGAAGTCGCGTAAGCAAATTCGGCTACTTCGGCGCGTGCTTTGGCCTGATTCTCACTGCCATTCAGCATCATGTTCAACATCTGCTGGTCATACGGGTGGACCGATGTTATCGAGGAGACGGCCACCGCGCGGGGTGCGGCCGATTTCGCTAGTAACGGTCGAAGGCCCTGCAGGGTAGCAAGTGCACCAAAATAGTTGATTGCCACAGTTTCTGGCCCGTTGATGTCCACACCCGCCACTGCCAAGACTGCGTCAATCCTCCCCCCGGTGAGGTCGGCGACCTGATCGACGAGGGACACCCGCCCGTCTGAAGTGCTGAGGTCTGCGATTACATCTGCGCCTTGCAGGTCGGCACCGATCACCCGGTGGCCTTCCGATTCCAGGTACCGCTTGGTCGTCTCACCGATTCCCGAGGCGGCGCCTGTGATGACATACACTCTTTCACTATTCGACATACGCCCTTTGCTTTTCTGATCGGGGACTCGGCGGGCCTTTGACCCACGCATCCCTGCCTGTTTGAAACCTCGTTGCGTTTCCTGCACTGCACGAGAGCGCGAGAGGCACTGCAACAGCAGGCGTGCAGATCACCGCTCGCACTGGTCACGCTCCCCACCGCATCGATTTGACGACTCAGTCAATCTATCGACGATAGTGTCACTAGTCAATAGGGTTCCGTTGCCGCGTACGCATCGATGGCATGGGTCGCTGGCAGTACCGCACTGCAGTTGCTGAGCACTTCGGTGTCTGTCCTACGTGGATCCGGAAACTCGATGTGATCGACCACGACACCAGGGCCTATCACGGCACAGGTCGCCGGCACCCACGTTTGCTGGGTCGCTCCGGTACCCGTTCTAGTTTCCGAGACGGACCGGGAATTTCGGGCGATGGCATTCGACGACGGTGACGCCGTCGATCCGGCATTGCCAACAATAGACTTTCACCGTGCTGGCCAATCTTCGGCGGACTGCCGAACGGCTACATGCCGCACGCCGGTGTCGGGCCAGGTTCGATGGACCCCACACATCGTCGACTGATTCGCGAGCGACGCGGCGAACGTCAGCGAGCACACCTTGCCTGGACCATCTTTCCGCATGTAAGAATGCGTTACCTCCGAATCCAGTTCTGCCCGAGGCTAAAGGCGACAGGGGCCAATGGTGGAGGGATTAAAGTTGCTTGCTCAGAAAGACGGCCAAGTTCTTGAGATCGCATCAGGCCCGGTGTTCGTCACCGGTGCGGCGGGTGGAATCGGTAGCCAACTCGTCGACGAGCTGCTCAGCGCGGGGCACCAAGTGTGCGCGATGGACGTGAACCCCGATCTGCTTGATAAGCGGTGCGCTGATTGGGGAAGAAACGTCTATCCAATCGCTTTCGACGCAACGGATCCGGACGCTACCAAGGATGCCGTGCGTGCCGGCGTCGATCGACTTGGAGTCCCATTCGGGATCGTGAACATAGCGGGTGACAATCGGATCAAGCCGCTAACGGAGATTTCTGACGCCGAGTGGCGCTACCTCATTGACGTCAACCTCACGTCGACCTTCTATATGTGCCGTGAGGTGTTGCCGCTCATGGCGGCGGAACGCGTCGGCAGAGTGATCAACACGAGTTCGATCTTCGGTCTTAGAGGGCAGGTAAATGACGCCGCATACTGCGCGGCCAAAGCTGGCGTGATCGGCTTGACACGCGCTCTGGCGGTCGAGTACGCCGGCCGGAATATCGCGGTCAATAGCATCGCCCCCGTCGCAACATTGACAGAGCGCGTCGCCAAGCTCGATCCCAGCCACTTGGACGGCCAGTTGCAGCGCATACCCATGGGCCGCTTCAGCGAGGTCAGCGACGTGACAGCGGCCTTTCACTTTCTCCTCAGTCCAGGCGCTGCCTTCTTCACGGGTCAAGTCCTCTCCCCGAACGGTGGGGACTGGATGCCGTGACGAGTTCGGCCGTAAACGCGCAATCGTTTGTCAGATCCGATCTACACCGGTCCGTAGCCGACTGGAGTGAAGGAGCAGCGCAGGAACTAGCGCATTCGGCTACCGTGGCCCCTTAGCACGATTGGTCGTGCATCCGGTTTCTGGAATCCGGGACCCTGCCGAACGATGCCTGCCTTGGTCATGCTGGGAGCTTCGGGGGCAATCGATGCACCAATTGTTGCAAATCACCGTGAACATGATGGTCAGCTGCTGGGCGCACCGAGGGAGATGCCGCCGCGGCTGGAGATAGAGTCGATCTCCTCCATATGGGGCGGCAGGAGCAGCAGATTTCGGTCGGTATCGGGGCATCTCGCCGTGACGATTCTCTATGAGTGCAAATGTGGATGTCGCTGTCGGCCGAATGTAATGCAGCGAACCTCTCGATGCAGATTCTGTGCGTATTCTACTCGGAGAGAAAGCATCTCGATGATTCGGCGGTGCTCCCGTCCCGTCGGGACGTGACTACCGTCCGGAGACGGTGGACCGGGACGCGTCCACTTCGGCCTTCGAGGACGGTGCGCCCGTCGCCTGACCGCGCGTGCGATGCGTGCGTGGGCTGTCAGGCGACGGGCGCGTCCTGGATCGTGAGTTTCACAGGCGGGATCCTACGATCAAGGAAGGCGGTCCTCGTCCAGACCCGGCGCCGACGACTCCGTCCGCTGCACACCGCACATCGGTTCCAGCACGAAAACTGGAATGATCCGATCCGTCTGTTCCTGATAGTCCGCGTACATGGGAAAAGCTGCGACCGCTCGGTTCCACCAATCGTCCCGTTCGGAGCCGGTTACCTCACGTGCGAGGTAGTCGACCTTTGCAGGGCCGTCTTGCAGCTCTACACGTGGATTTGCTCGAAGGTTGTGGTACCACACTGGATGCCGGGGGCCGCCGCCCAGGGACGCCACGAGGGCGTACCGTCCCTGGTGTTCGACACGCATGAGCGGCGTTTTTCGTAAAGCACGACTGCGCGCCCCGATGCTGGTCACGATGACCACCGGAAGCCCATGCCTGGTGTTTCCTTCCGCCCCATTCGATCGCTCGTATAACTCGACCTGTTCGCGGGAGATGTCGCGCGTACTGGGCTCGTACGTTCCTTCCAAAGGCATAGCTGTTCCATTCTTCTCGACAGTGACTGCAGCGACCCGGGGGAATTGGTGAGGCCGTATCGGCCGAGGCGCGGTCGTTCGTACGGCGCGCCGGCATGGGACTCTTTCACACCCGGTCAGACCCGCTGGAATCCCTCGAGAATGGAATCGTCGACGTCAGGAAGGTTGACGACAATGTTGTCGGGCGTTCTCGCTGTCAGCCAGATCAACTCTTCCGTGGTACTTAAGTTGACCTCGACATGAGGCATGTACGGCGGCACGAACACAAAGTCTCCGTCGGTCATGTCGACGTACTTCTCATAGTGGTCACCAAAGTAGATTCGAGCGTGCCCGCTCACCACGTACCCACCGGTTTCCGCCTCTCCGTGATGATGCGGAAGGGATCTGGTTCCCGGCGCGTTGATTGCCCGTCCGAACCAGATTTTCGTGGCAGGCGTGACACTCGGACTGACGCCGGTGGTGCGCAGCAGCCCCTCGGACTGAACTGTGTCACTGCCGGTTACGTCCGACCTGCGGACGATCGGAGCGATATCGTGGGCAAGTTCCGTGCTCATTGGTTGGGCTACCTTTCCCGAAGATGGCATCGTGCGATGGAGGGCAGTGGAGCGAAGACCCCCTCCCTATGACACGTTCCGCCTTGAGGGATAGTGATACAATTAGTTTCCTTCATGCGGAAAGAGGATGCTTGTGGCCGATACCCTGCAATCCGTCCACCAGGCACTTCGGATTCTGTCTCTGCTGCGTGCCCGCCGAAATGAGCTCGGCGTCACCGAAATCGCAACGGAGTTAGGGATCGGGACGTCCTCGACCTACCGGCTGCTCTCCACACTCAAAGAGGATCGGTACGTCGACCAAACCCCGACTCGTGGTTATCGGCTGGGCCCCGCGATGAGCGGATCTGCCGATGCCGATTCCGTTGGGCATTGCGCCGAGGTGGCAGCACCACATCTCAGCGATCTGCGCGACAGAACCGGGGAGACGGTACATATCAGCATTCTCAACGCCGGCTACACCGAGTTCGTCGCAGTGTGCGAGTCCGAACGTTCGTTGCGAGTGACGAGCAAGATCGGTTTCGCCGTGCAAGCGTACGCGGCCGCGGCGGGCAAGGTACTTCTCGCGACGCTGACCGAGGGCGAGGTGGATGCCCTCTACCCAGAAGACACTCTACTGACCCCCACAGGTCGCGGGGTGCGCACGCGGTCGGACCTGGATGCCCAATTGAAGCTGGTTCGAGAATGTGGCTATGCCCGAAACGTCGAGGAATCCGAGGAGGGCTTGTATGCTCTCGCAGTTGCGATTCACCGACCCGTGGGTCGTCCGATAACCACTTTGACCATCACGGGCCCCGCGTCACGTGTCGCACCAGGAGCAGGATCGACCCTTTCTGCGCGCGAGACAGAGTTGTTGGGCGAGCTACGCGCTTCCACGCAGCGGATCGAATCCGAACTGCGCTATTGACCCCCGGGCATGCATCCGGCGTCGGCAAGTCTTGCCTGCAGCGTGGCCGCGGCGGAGCGCAGCTGGTGCACAATGAACCGCTCGTGTCCCGTACGCATGTCGTCACGCGCGAGCTGGAATCGCGATTCGGGACCCGCAACAGCCAGGGCGACAGTCGACATGCCGCCCGCACCCACTACGGGCATCGCTATTGCATTTACTCCGGGTTCCCATTCGGCGAAGATGCGCGCATAGCCATTGACCCGGACGCCGGCGAGTTCGCGTGTGAGCGCCGACTTCTTGGCGATGGTTGTAGCGGTACTTACCCCCAATTGCTCTCGGGGATAGGCGCGGTTGATGCTTCGAGACGAGTACGAGGCCAGCAGGGCCTTGCCCGCGGACGATGCATGCGCCGGTACCTGGGCCCCTACCCGGCTCGGCACTCTCATTTCTTCACGCGAGACAACCACGTCCAGATAGCGGGCGCGGGTGCCGTCCAGGGTCGCGAGATGAACGGTCTCGTGTGTCGCTGCTTCGAGTGACTCGAGGACATCGTGCGCGAGCAGGACGTAGTCCTCGTCGGCGTTGGGCCGCCGGGCTGCTGTCATCGCCGGGCCCAGCCGGTACCGCTTCGCGGTCACGCTGCGCCGGGCGAATCCCCGCTCGACGAGGGTGGTAAGTAAGCGGTGCGCAGTCGATGGGGCCACGGCCAGCCGCTCGGCCGCCTCGGACACGCCGATTTCGTCCTGTTCCTGCAGTATCTGAAGGATCGCGAGTGCGTGATCCACTGACTGTAACGCCATGGGTGTAGCCTACATCACATTCCGTATAAAGGAATGTTATGGCCCATGCATTTCGTATGGAGAAGGTTAGACCTCGCGCGGCAAGGTGATCGGCGTCTTCCGGCAGACCGCACGCCGCGGGCTCGTCCGCCCCACCACGAACGCTCCCGACGAACCATCGAGGACACCCAATGACAGCACCCACCACGCCGCCAGCACGCAGCGGCCACGGCCGAGGCGAACTCGCTTCCGGCGGCGCAACTCCCATGGCCCGCAAGGCCGTTTTCAGCGCGACGCTCAGCACCGCACTCGAGTGGTTCGACTTCGCGGTGTACGGAACGCTGGCAGCCACCGTCTTCCCGGTCGTCTTCTTCCCCGACCTGACACCGACCGTCGCGCTGCTGGCGTCCTTCGGCACCTTCGGCGCAGGTTTCCTTGCCCGCCCGCTCGGAGGTGTGGTTTTCGGCAACCTGGGCGATCGTATCGGGCGCCGTCGAGTACTCACCTACACACTCATCGTGATGGGCACTGCGTCCGCACTGATCGGCGTGCTCCCCGGATACGCAACCATCGGTCTCATAGCACCGTTCCTGCTGGTCCTGATGCGATTCGCTCAAGGTTTCGCGGCGGGTGGTGAGATGACCGGCGCCCAGCTGATGGCGCTCGAACACGCGCCACACGACCGGCGCGGCTTCTACAGCTCTTTCATCGCCATCGGCTCTCCCATCAGCCAGGTCATGGCCACACTGACACTGACGGGTCTGGCGGCCACCCTGGACGACCACGCATTCACCACATGGGGATGGCGAATTCCCCTCGTCGCGAGCTTCCTCCTCGTCATCGTCGCCGTATACATTCGGCGCCGCGTCGAAGAAACGCCCGACTTCACCATCGACCGCGAGCAGTCCGGAAAGACGGAGCGCCCCCGCGCGCTCGCCGTCTTCCGCACTCACCCGCGGATCGTCATCACCCTGATCCTCTCGTGGGCCGCAGCCGGAGCGCTGTTCTACATCACGACCGTCTTCTCACTGTCGTACATGACTCGTACCCTCGGATTCGCCAAGGACCTCACGTTCGGCCTCATGGTTGCCGCGAACCTCACCTCCATTTGCGCGGCACTCGTCGGTGGTCGCTTCGCCGACCGCATCGGACGACGAAACACGCTGGCCCTCGGACTGCTCGCCCTGGCGGCCTTCTCCCTCCCGCTCTTCGCCATCATCGACACTCGCAACATCGCGCTAATCGCGGTCTGCATCGCGGGATGTCTGAGCTCGGTCCAATTCATGGCCGCCGCACAGCCGACGTTGTTCGCCGAATCGTTTCCGATCAGCATGCGATACACCGGATCCGCTGCTGGATACACAGGCGCGAATCTCCTGTTCTCGGCGCCAGCCCCGTTCATCGCCTCCTGGCTGCTCACCACTTTCGACGGCAATACCTGGGCGATCACGGGTTACACACTTGTCCTCATCGCCATTTCCTTCGGTGCCCTAGCCTTCCTCCCGAATCGAACCAGCGACGACCTCGAAGGTGCTCACCGGTGATCGTCGTGTTCGGCCTCGGTCCCATCGGCTCGGGAGCAGCGATCGCGCTCAGCAGGAGGTTCCCCGTCCTCGGCATCGATCGGGACACCGAGCGAGCTGCAACGTTCACCGCTGCGACCGGCCTCCCAGCACAGGTAACGGCCGGCGACATCGACTGGCACGCTGTCACTGCCGTCATCGTCGCTGTACGACTCGCGGAGCATCTACCGAGCGTCTTCTCCGAGATTCCCGACTCACACCTGCCGGTGTTCGTCCTCACCACACTCTCTGTGACCGACGCCCGGAAGCTGCCGACCCTCGGCGACCGCGTCATCGAAGCGCCGGTCTCCGGTGGCGCTGCCGCCGCCACCACCGGAGAGCTCGCGGTGTTTATACACGCTCCCGATACCCTGACCGGCCCAGAGCGGGCTCTCATCGACGGCATGACCAAATACGCAATCTCCTTTTCCCGATACGGTCAACCTGCAGCAGCAAAACTGACGAACAATACGCTGGCCGCGTACAACGCCCTCGCCTTCACCGCGATGATGGACGTAGCAGATAGGTACGGAATCGCAGCCGACCAGTTCGCGGACGTCGTCAACTCGTCCTCCGGATCGAGTTGGATGTCAACACATTTCCACAATTTTCCGCAGGACCTGCTCTTCAAGGACGTGTCACTGCTGCAAAGCGATGGCGACGATCTTCCAGCAGTGTCGGTTACCCACCCCGCCGATCCGACCCACCAGATCCTCTCTGCACGAGCGCGGCTCGTAAGCAATCCGCCCTCATCCCCGGTCCCCGCTAGTGACGAACATTCGACCCACCCTCCTGATGACAGCCCCACCACACTTTTCGCGGTCGAATACGAATACTCACCGGACACCTCAGCGCGCGACAAGCTTCGCCCACACCATCGACGGTTCCTGCGCCAACTACATCAAGAGGGAACGCTCGTGTTCAGCGGACCGTATACGCACACGCCGCGAGCACTGCTCATGCTTCGAACGGACACTGCAGAGCAGGCGGGCCGCGACCTCGACAACGATCCCTTCATGGTGCATGGCCTGATCACCAATAGGAACATCAGCCCCTTCCGACTCGGGATCGGCGATCTCTAGATCCCTAGCTCTTCTGCAATGCCGCCTCGTAGCACACTCACCGTACGGAGACTTTTATGAACACTGACCATGTCGCCATCGTGACCGGCGCCGGATCCGGAATCTCACGAGCCGCTGCCATCCGACTCGCCCAGGACGGCGCCCCCGTCGCCCTCCTCGACATCGCCGCAGATGCTGTTGCCAAAACCCGCGCCCACATCGAAGAAATGGGTGGAACGGCGATCGACATCGCCGTCGATATCACCGATCACGCCGCAGTCACTCAGGCGGTCACCGAAGTGCAACATGCCCTTGGGACTCCACGAGTCCTGCTGAATGGCGCCGGCATTATCGTTCGGAAAGACCTGCTACACACCACCCCAGACGACTGGGACCGAGTCCTGCGAGTCAACCTCACCGGAAGCTACAATCTGCTCAGCGTCGTCGTCCCACTCATGGCTGCTGCTGGTGGCGGCTCGATCATCCAGATTGCCTCCACCGCAGCACACCTCGGCGGGCACGGTTACCCCAGTTACACCGCATCCAAAGGGGCGATCCTGGCACTTACTCGCCAGCTCGCTGGCGAACTCGCCAAAGACCATATCCGTATCAATTCGATCAGCCCCGGAGCCGTACGGACCGGCATCAATCGTGATTCGTTCGCAGACGAGCGCGTTCATACCGCGATGACGAGTGCGATTCCTTTGGGCCGAATCGGAGAGCCCGACGATCTCGCGGGTGTCGTCGCATTCCTAGCTGGGCCCGATAGTCGGTACGTCACGGGGATCGACATCCCGGTCGACGGTGGCCTGATCAGCAAGATCAACCTCGGTTCCGACAAAGCCTACAACACGTTCGACCAAACCGGCGGTCGATAGAACGCCGAGCAGGATCAACCTCGCAACCTGCGGTGCCGATTTCTCGTCGGCCGTCAGCCGCACCCTGGGCTGACGGCCGACGAAGGTGCCGAATGGGTGAAGCTCGTCAGACGAAACGGCAAAGCCCGATTCGAGAGCCACTACTACGATCCCGCTCTATTGCACAGCCATCCGAGACCGAGATCGGCCGCACAAACACACACGACGTGGCCGATGGGTCACCACCCATCCACGGCGCCCCGGGCCTGACCCCGTGATCCGGTGGCCTGTTCGGTGAAACAATCAGGAGCGTAAGTCAACTCGGTAAAAGGTTTCTGCCGACAACTACCCCTTCATTGCAGACCCCCACGCCATCGTCCTCGTGTCAGGGATTGATGTGATGTGACCACAAGGCCAACTCGATCTCCGCGGGAGTGCGCCATCAGCAATGGACCGCGCTCTTCGCATCCATGTGTATCCGTTTCCGTAGACCGCGCTCATCCGATCCAATTCTGTTGCGCCCATGCAGCATCACGTTCTCCAAGGAGAAGTCCGATGTACAACGCCCTGTCCGTCGACCCCGGGAGCGCGCCCCCGCCTACGCACGCCGGCCGTCCCGCTGATCTCGATACGCTCGAAATCATCGCGCGGCGGGTGTTGTGGCTTTCCACCTCGATGATCCATCACGCCAACCGCATCCGGCCCAATCCCACCGGCCTCAAGGTCGGCGGCCACCAAGCCTCCTGCGCCTCGATTGTCTCGATCATGACCTCGCTGTGGTTCGAACAGCTCCAACCGGGCGACCGGGTGTCGGTCAAGCCGCACGCCTCCCCGGTCTTGCATGGCATCAATTATCTGTTCGGTGAACTCGACGAGAAGTACCTGACCACCCTGCGGGAATTCGGTGGTCTGCAGTCCTACCCCAGCCGGTCCAAGGACCCCGACACCGTCGACTACTCCACCGGCTCGGTCGGCATCGGCGCCACCGCCCCGATCTGGGGTGCCATGGCCCGCCGCTACGTCGAAACCACCACCGGCGGCGCCGGCACCGGCCGCCAGTACTCGCTGGTCGGGGACGCCGAACTCGACGAGGGCGCGGTATGGGAGGCCATCCTCGATCCGGGTATCGCCGACCTCGGCGAGGTCGTCTGGATCGTCGATTTGAACCGGCAGTCCCTGGACCGGGTGATCCCGAACATCGCCGCGAACCGGTTGGAGAAGATGTTCGACGCCGCCGGATGGCAGGTGATCACCGTCAAATTCGGCAAACTCCTCGAAGAACTGTTCACCCGCCCCGGCGGGCAGGCGCTGCGCACCCGCATCCTCGACATGCCCAACCCGGAGTACCAGCGGCTGCTGCGGTGCACCGCCGACCAGGTCCGCACCCGCCTGCCCGGCGACGGCCCCGGCAGCACCGACATCAGTGCTCTGGTCGCCGGCCTCGACGACGCCACCCTGACCGCCGCGATCCGCAACCTCGGCGGCCACGACCTGTCCGCCCTGACCGCCGCGTACCGGCAGATCGACGACACCCGGCCCACCGTGATCATCGCCTACACCATCAAGGGCTACGGGCTGCCCACCCAGGGACACCCGCAGAACCACTCCTCGCTGCTGTCCGTCGAGGAATACGCCTCGCTCGCCACCGATCTGGGCATGGACCCGGCGAACCCCTGGGGCCGGTTCGACCCGGACTCCCCGGCCGGGCGGCGATGCGCCGGCAACGCGGAGCGGCTGCGCCGCGACCCCATCCCGGCGCTGCCCGCGCTGACGATCCCGACCGACATCGGCCGCACCCCCAAGGGCACCGCCACCACCCAGGCCGCCCTCGGCCGGGTCCTGCTGGACCTGACCCGCGAAGCCCCCGAGGCGGCCAAGCGGGTGGTCACCGTCAGCCCCGACGTGAGTTCGACGACCAACCTCGGCGGTTGGGTCAACAAGGTCGGCGTGTGGTCCGCGGCCGAGCGCCGCAACTGGTTCGACGACGACCGCGAGACCATCATGCACTGGAATGAGCGGCCCACCGGGCAGCACATGGAACTGGGCATCGCCGAAACCAACCTGGTCGGACTGATGGGTGAGCTCGGCGCCACCTGGAGCCGGTGGGGGCAGCCGCTGTTCCCGATCGGGGTGATGTACGACCCGTTCGTCGAACGCGCCCTCGAGCCCTGGTCCTACGGCATCTACGCGGGCGGACAATCGATCCTGGTCGGCACCCCCTCCGGTGTCACCCTCGCCGCCGAAGGCGGTGCGCACCAGTCGATCAAGACCCCGTCGATCGGTCTGGAACAGCCGGGTTGCATCAGCTACGAACCGGCGTTCGCGATCGACACCGAGTGGACCCTGCTGGCCAGCATCGGCCGGCTCGGTCGCCCGGACGGCACCTCCGCCTACCTGCGGCTGTCCACCCGCCCCGTCGACCAAACATTGGCGGCGGTGCCCACCGACCCGGCGGCCCGCGAACGCCGCCGCCGGCAGGTGGTCGCCGGCGGCTACCCCCTCGTCCGCCGAGATGATGCGCAGGTCACCATCGTCGCGATCGGGGCGATGATGACCGAAGGCCTCGAGGCCGCCGATCGTCTCGCCGAGCAGGGCATCCCCGCCGACGTCGTCTGCATCACCAGCCCCGGGTTGCTGTTCGAGGCCATGCAGGCGCGGCAGGGCCGCGGACCCGGTGAGAGCTGGATCCTCGACCAACTGTTCCCCGCCGATCGCGCCACCCCGATCGTCACCGTCCTCGACGGGCACCCGCACACGCTGGCGTTCCTCGCCGGGATCAACCAGGTGCGCAGCACCTGCCTTGGGGTCAGCAAGTTCGGGCAGGTCGGCTCCCTCGACGAGGTGTACCGCTACCACGGCATCGACACCGACAGCATCGTGCGGGCGGCGCTCGACATCATCCCCTGATTTCACCGAGACCCGCACGCACGGTGCCGGTCATTCGGAATGCCCAGACCCTCGGGATCGAAGCCCTGGCCCGGGCGATCGCGGACAAGGCCGAGAAGGTCCGCGCCGGGAAGATCACCGCGGACGAACTGTCTGGCGGCACCTTCACCCTTACCAACACCGGCAGCCGGGGCGCTCTGTTCGACACCCCGATCATCAACCAACCCCAGACCGGCATCCTCGGTGTCGGGGCGGTGGTCGAACGACTGGTGCCGACCCGCCACGACGGCGAGCTCCGCATCGACGTGCGGTCGATGGCCTACCTGTCCATCTCCTACGATCACCGCATCGTCGACGGCGCCGACGCCGCCCGCTTCCTCACCGCCGTCAAAAAACGGCTCGAAAAAGGGTTCACCGATGATGATCTCGCATAACTAGCGAACTCTATCCGTGGACGGTTCAAAGGACCGCTAGGAGCTTCCTGCATTGCCTCATCCCTCGCAGGCAACCCGTGGCTCCAAGGTGTTCTGCGCGCAAGCTGCCAAATGGTACGACCGGCAAATCGTGTTCTCCGAGCGGATAACGGGCAAGCATGCCACGGTGTACTCCCTCGAAGAACTCAGAGCCTCGGTTGACTTCGGAAGTCCCAGCTGGACCGTCCCCTGGTTACCTGCCGACCGCCCCGGACGCAGGTCGTCCAGCACGCAGCACTCCACGGGTACATCCACGATCGAGGAGAACCGGCGGAGATCATCGGCGCCGGAACCGCATGTGCGATGGCTTGTTCGACGGTCCAGATGCACGACGATATCGACCCCACTGCTTCACCCCATTACCAGACTGGGACTCGACCGGATACGAAACTGCCAGTACATCGAGCACCGGCGATTGGATCGTCCAGGTAACCAATGCAATTAATTGCCCTCGTGCGCCGAGTACCGACCTCAAGGCAGCGTCGTGGATTCAATCCCCTGCTCGATTCTTTTCACCGTGGCCGCGAGACGTTGCACCCACTCGACGAGTCGGTCCCGGCGGTAGCGAGCGGTCGGCATCGCGATCGAGACCGCCGTCTTCACCTCACTGCTGGGCCCACGGACTGCCTGACCGATGGCAGTGACACCGATCTCCGTGCCTTGATCATTGATCGCAAAGCCCTGCCGCCGGACGCGACGCAGGTCTTTCAGTAAGGCATCGAGGTCAAGGACGGTCGAGTCACGCACCGAGTACAGAGCATGGACTTCCTCCTCCGAGCGTGTCGCGAGCACAGCTCGTCCACCAGATGCGAGGTGCGCGGGAAGCATCCGTCCTTCCCTGTTCCCGACCCGCAGTACCTGGGTGCCTTCCACAGTCGCGACAAACCTTGCCATCTCCTCGACGACTACGACGAGGTTGACCGTCTCAGTAGTCCATGCCGATAGCGCCTGTAGATGCGGGAGCGCTAACCGACGCAGCTCCGCGACTGGTTCTGCCGCGGCCGGCAGCCGCAGAATCGGCCCTGCTAGATAGTGGCGGTCGACATTCTGTTCGGCGAAACCGCGGTAGACGAGCATTGCCAGTAGGCGATGTGCAGTGGACCGTGCGACGCCCAGCCGCTCGGCCGCGTCGGTCACCCTCAGGGCGCCTTCCTGTTGCAGGATCGCAGCTAGCTGCAGGGCGTGGTCAACCGAGTCGATTCCGTACGCGGGCTTGTTCTGCATCTCAATCTCGACGCTCGGTCAACGGGAAGCGAGGTCGCGGCGCACAGCGAGCAAGTCACTCGGGGCATCGAAAGTCGTCGCACCAACCACATGGCCACCAGAAAGGTGTACGAACAGCTGGCCGCGCCCAACCTTGGTCGGTCGACGTTCTGTCCGCAGGCCTGGGCCGGTGCGCCCGACGTGCTGAATACTCACACCGAACTGGTCGCTCCATACGTATCCGTCTGTGGCGAAGTGTTTCGGCGGCCCGTCGGCAATGAGGTTGTGCGCGACGACCGCTGCTTGATCACGAGCACTCGTCCAGTGTTCAGCGCGGTCGTAGAAACCGGTTGTTGGGTCGTGCCAGCGTGCGACGTCACCGGCGACGAAGACCCCGTCTGTCGCCTCTGCGGCGAGGTTTGGACCGCACAATATGCCGTTGTCGATGCGCAGGCCTGAACCTTCCAGCCAAGCTGTGTCCGGCACAGTGCCGATCCCGATTACTACGATCTCGGCGGGCAAGACAGTTCCGTCGTCGAGTTCGATGGCCTCGATATCAGAGCCGCCTCTATATCCTGTGACAGTTCGACCGCAGATTACCTTCACACCGTGGTCACGATGCAGTCCGGCAACGGCCTCTGAGACCTCGGTTGGCATGAGCCGGGCCAATAGCCGAGGTGCGGCCTCGACGATCGTCACCGGCAGACCAAGGCTGCGGGCACTCGCTGCAACCTCGCCGCCAATGAACCCACCGCCGATGACTACGACCCGGCCTCCACGGATGAACGCAGCGCGCAACGCGGCAGCGTCAGTTCGAGTCCGTAGATAGTGGACACCGCGGAGCCCATCGAACTGCGACAGTCGACGTGGTCGGGAGCCGGTCGTGATCACAAGCTGCGCAAACGGCACCGGCTCCTCGCCGTGGATAAGGATCTGTCGGGCGACTAGATCGAGACCGTCGACCGCCGTGCCGGCCCGGAAGTCGATGTTCTCCTCCGCCAACTCGGTGGCCGTGCCGAGAGCGGAGGGCAGCTCATCTTGCACGAGCACGGTTTTGGAAAGCGCAGGCTTGTCGTAAGGGTTCCCAGGTTCACGCTCGAGCAGTATCACTGGACCGTCGTGTCCACGCCTGCGTAGCGTCTGCGCGACCCGGACACCGGCGACGGACGCGCCGACGACGACAGTGGTGCTGCGGGTCATGTTCGGCTCAGTCGGATCGCTCGGACCGGGCAGTCGGCTTCCGCCTCGAGTAGAGCCTCGGTGTCGTTGTCGTCCGGATGCCCGTCACGCACGGTCGCGATGTTGGTCTCTGGGTCGAGGTCGAATACTTCGGGAGCGGACACGACGCAATTGCCGTAGCCGTTGCAGGCTTGAGTGTCGATGTCGATGTGGTAGTTCACCGCAGTACTCCTATTCGTCGAAGGTCAGAGGAAGTTGTGTCGGGCCGAAGTGGTTGCCGCCCTGCAGGCTGCTCCATCTCACGTCATCGGTGAGTCTCAGAGGAGGGTGCTCGCAGAGTGTTTCGAGGAGAATTGTCAGTTCCGAGCGGGCCAGCGCAGCACCCATGCATTGGTGGATACCCCAGCCGAAAGCAAGGTGCCCACGACTTTCGCGGTCTGGGTCGAATTGGTCGGGATTCGGAAACCTCTCTGGGTCGCGGTTGGCGGCGGCGTAGGACAACAGGACCGCTTCTCCCTCGGGGATCTGCATTCCTTTGATATCCACCGGGCAGGTTGTGCGTCTGGCGAAATTCTGTGCAGGGGTGCGATAGCGCAACATCTCCTCGACATAGCGTGGAGCCAGCGCGGGGTCGGCGCGGAGCCGGTCCTGTAATCCCGGGCGGGATACGAGTAACCAGACAAGTGTGCTTGACGCATTCATCGTCGTCTCATGCCCGGCGACGGCGAAGGTGGAAAGGATACGAATCCGCTCGTCATCTGTGATCTCACGGTCATTGGCGGTCGCGTCAAGGAGCCACGTTACGAAGTCGTCTTTGGGCTCACGACGGTGATGTTCCAGTTCCGCCTGCATCAGGAGGTAGATTTGCCCGCGCGCTTCGGAATAGTCCACGTGGGTGATGCGGCTCCACATTGCCTCTGTCAGCTCACGGAATCGCGAAACCGTTCCGACCGAGAATCCGACCAGTTCAGTAAGCACCTGCAACGGAAGCGGGAGAGCGACAGCGCGTACGAAGTCGCCTCCGCCGGTTTTGCGGAACTCTCCCACGAGGTCAGTGATGAGATCGTGTACGAACGGTCTCATCTGGCGTACACGATCGGGTGACACGGCGTGCGTCATGATTTGTCGATAGTCGGTATGTGTCGGCGGGTCGAAGTCAATCGGAATGGACTTCTGGCTTCCGTCGGTCGGAATCCGGTGCCCTGACGCTGATGAAAAGGATTCGGGGTCGCGGAGAGCGGCTCGGACTTCAGCGAAGCGGCCAAGGAGGTAGAAGCCTCCTCGAGCCGGTGAGTGCGCTGCCGGACCGGCGGACCGGAGCTCGTCGTATTTGTTCCAGACGATGGGCTCGGTGAGGTCGCTGTCGTAGGGGTCGAACTCGATGGCCGCGACCGGGCTGCGGTCTCTCGGGCATCTGCTCGTGGCGCTGTCCACCGCGCTCGTCTCGTGTGCGGGCACCGATATCTCCTTCTCAGCGGTCGAGGCGAGCTTGTCTCGCCTACCTCAGCGTATAAGTAAACGATCCGTGTCGTCTACTTATTTGTTTCTGCCGCGGCCCCTGCACCAGGCAGACTGAAGCCATGACAGAACCGCTCACCGAACCGGACACCCCCACCCGACGCCCTCGCGAGCGCGTTCGGCGGCAGGTCATCGGTGCTGCACGCGAACTGATCGAGGCAGGGGGCTACGCAGCACTAACGGTCGACGCGCTCGTCGCAGCCTCGGGCATCAGCAAGAAGACCGTGTACCGGTGGTGGGACAACCGCGCAGACGTAGCCCTCGACACGATCTTCGAGGCTTTCGGCGAGCCGGACGCCGTCCGCGGCGGACCAGTCCTCGATCGGGTGCGGCACTATCTCGAAGCCGAAGCGCGGTACCTCGGCGGTCCTGCCGGCCCAGTACTTGCAGGCGTACTTGCAGACGCTCAGCACAGACCAGCGCTCGCCGCGACAGTCGAAAGACGGTACTTCGCGGCCCGCAGAGACGGCCTCGGCGCCCTGCTGCACGCGGCCGTCCGCGAAGGCGGATTGAGCGCCGGTATCGACGCGGATCTCACAGCGGCAGTCCTTCTCGCACCACTGCACCAGGCCCTCCTGACTCGCTATCCATCACTCGATGAGGACACAGCCAGGAGGGTCGTGCAACTCGTCATGCACGGGATCAGTGATCGAGGGTCAGCTTGAGGGCAGGATAAGGAAGGCAAAGGTCGCCACCGGAACAGCGACGACCATCGCCATGGCCCAAACAAGCAGAGCCCGGAACAGTTTGCGCTGCATTTGCGCCGGCGCACCGGCCACCACGAGCGCACCTGCGGACGAAAGCGGGCTCGCGTCGACGAGTGTCGCCGAGAGACCCACCGCTGACACAACGGCCAACGGGGCAAGACCGCCGACCGGTACAAGGGTTGCAGCGATCGGGACGAGGATCCCAAGGGTCGCCGTGCTGGATGCAAAGGCGGAGATCAGGGCGGCAACAGCGCACACCACAAGCACACCAATGGCAGGAGATCCGATGGTTCCAACTGCCTCGCCAAGCCGGTCCACTGTTCCTGCGCGCTTGAGAACTTCGATGAGGGTGAGGACACCGCAAATCAGCAGTAGCACATCCCAATTGATTTGTTTAGTCGGGTTTGGTCCGGGCGCAATCAAATGCAACAACACCGCCCCGCAAATCGCGAGGACACCGATGTCGGCGCCGAACGCCAGTGCGCCGACAGCGACGGTGAGGACGACAGTGAGCGTCGCCACGTGGGTCACCAAACCTCCCGCAGGCGCAGGCGCAGGCGCAGGCGCAGGCCCTGGCGCCGGTTGGTCGGCGACCTTGGTCGACCCGAACTCAGAGTCCGGGATCACCGATTTGGCGGTAGCATCCGACCCGCCGGTGTCGATTCGACCTGCTGTGGCGTTATCCACCGTGCGACTGGGGGGACCGAAACCTTCGGTCGAATAGCGACTCTTCGAGTAGCTCTCATCCGTTCTGAGCGGAGATCGCCTTAGCTGGAGCCCGCCGAACAGGACGAATGCGACTGCCGCGACACCGATCCCGAACGAGATCGTGACTAGGTATAGGCCGATGGGCATTGAGGGGAGCCCGCTTCGCACGGCCTGCTCGTTGGCAACGATACCGAGGATCGAAATCGGCGAGAACGCCCCAGCGCAGATCCCCGCCACGATCATGATCGCTGGCAGTATCGGGCTGATTCCGAAGCGAGCCGCGAGACCGAGGCCGATTGGCGCGACGATTCCCGCTACAGCCTGCCCCGGGCCTCCAAGGGAGACCACGGCGGCGCCGACGACGAACAGGGTCCAGGGCACCACCACCGCCCGACCCCGTACAGCGCGGGCCAGGCCTCTGACCATCCAGTCCGTCGTGCCGTTCGAACCCGCCACCGAAAAGAGGTAGGTTACGCCGAAGATCAGCAGAAAAAAGCTGGTCGGGAATCCCAACAGCACGTCGGGGAGGCTCTCACCGACAACAATCAAGCCAAGCGCGAAGGCCGCAACAAACGCAAGCGCGCCCATGTTGACTTTCGTGACCGTGCCTAGCACGAAGGTGACGACCAATGCCGCCACCCCTAGGGCGTCGATCCACATAACGAACCTCCAGTATTGTTTCGAATACGCTGGTTGCGGGTCTCCGCCTAACCAGCGTGGACGGTCAAGGGGCGCACTTGAAGTCGGCGTAGCCACTAACTCCGGCCGAGGCGGCATTGGTCCCGCCCGAGTCAGCGGCAATCGCCTGTCCCCAGAACCTGCCTCTTGAAGATCTACCGCCTACGGATGGACGCATACCCCTACGAGAGAAGACCGATGTAGTCCTGATCCAGCGGTGACGATGGGCGTGCGCTCGTCGTCGGCAGCCTTACGCCGCGCCGTAGAGGACGAGCACCGAGTCGCCTGGGCGCGCAGTGTCCGGTTGCCTGAAACCTCCCAGATCAGCGTCGTCCGACCATGGTGCGGCAATGCGCGACACGGCGCTCGCAAGCCTGCAGTGGTCATTCATCCAGGTCCCTCTCCGACGGCAGATCGCGGTCCTTGTTATGTCTCGCGCTCCGGCCTGTGGCGGTCCGTCGTGAGCTCGGTAGGGCAAGAGTAAATGTGATGCACGTCTCTGTCGAGACTTCCTGTTCTGCCTACCAGAATCTTCAACTTTGTTCCAAAGGAACTGGTTTGCACGAGCCGGGAACGCCGGCGCCAGCTCAATCCCAGTTGGGGACGGTGACGCAGTATCGTGCCGATCTCTCATCTGGCAGCATCTTCCGGGGGCAGTCGCAATAGCGTCGAAGCCCGGCGAGGACAGGCTCTTCGGCATCGACGGCTTCGCGATCCATCGCAGCCATGTCTGTGCGATGCCATCCGTGCGACGGATGGAGCCCAGCCGTCGCGCCCGTGTACCAAATGAGGCGCCGGTCCCTGCAGTTCGAGGCTTGATGAGCGTGCTTGCCTGGTAGCGGATCGTGCGGAAAAGCCAACCACTGCCTCCGGCGGATGAGCACCGTTCACGCCGCGGGGTGGGCGTCGCCTTCGAGGTTTAGACGATAAGAGGACTGGGTCAGAGCCACACTCACAGGGAACGTGGGTTGCCGAGAGGAGTGCGTCCGGCCGTTCCGCGCTGGTGGGGTGTCGGGCCGCGCGGGCATCGATTCGTTAGCTTCCGCCTGGGGAGCCTCTGGACACGAACAGGATTCATCCGAGACAGAAGCCGGATGAGCGATCGACGAACTTTGTCGAACACGACTGGGCCGATGACCATCCCGACGTGCAACTGATAGATGATGCGGGCGAACGGCTCTCGCCGTGCCCGAACCCGGAAGGTCATCCGGTATCGGCGCAATACACAAAACTGGTAGGGGGCCACCGCGAAAAGCCGGTCGTGGTCGCGTTACCGCTCAGGCGCCACGCCACAGGCGCGAACTTCGACGACGGTGATGCCAAGCTCCGGACGGCCCGGGGCGCATGTACCGACCCTCGCACGCCGACCCGGAAGTTGATCCGGGTGTGCGCCACCTAGCAGACCACGCTGCGCGAGGTTTGCCCGGACGCGCTGGAAGTGTCCGACGACCTGCACGCCGCGACAACGCTAGCCGGAAAGAGTCCCCCGGAGATGCGGGTCGAGCGTGCTGCGCCAGCGCCGCGGACGCCCGTGTCTTTCACCACCGTGCCGTGCCGCCCTCGGCCTCATCGTCAGGTCGAGCCGGTCGATTGCCGAAGTCGACGCCGAGGCGGTTACTTCACACCCGGCCACTGCTGCCACAACTTGGTCTACTCAGCGCCGCGTGCTCGGCGAGGGCGGGCACGACCCGACTGCTACACCACCACCAGAGTCGAAGAAGCTACGCCGGTCCCTCGCCGATCACCTCCGGCGAGAAATGCGCGGCCCGCCGCGTCGCAACCGGCACACTTCTGAAGCCCTCGATAGGCATTCAGCGCCCTGTCGTGCTGTTCGTGTCCGCGAGTTCTACGCCCCGCACACTGCGGGCGATCTCGACCACCAAGCGTCCGCGTCCTCGCGAAACCGCCTCGGCGGCACCTTCCACGGGGATCTCCGCCGCCACGCCGCTACAACACACACATTGCGTGGGACGACCTCCGCACCAAGTTGACTGTTTCGAGACTTATGACTAAGTCGGTGCGGAAGGGTCTACACCCCCGCGCAGAGCCCGCGCCGCAGGCCATCACTCTAGGCGAGTGAGTCGGGAAACCAGTTGCCATGGAATCCGGCTGGGACGCGGACACCGAGGTGAATCTCCGCCATTGGCGCAGCCGCCAGGTTGCCGGCGTCGAGAATCACGAGGTCGCTGGTGTCGGTGTCGGCGCGATACACGAATAGCAGAAGGTATCCCGCACCGGTGGGTGTGGGCACGAAGACGGACTCGCCGGGCTCGTCTGCCCCGAACTCGCGTGTCTGGTAAGCCGCTGAGTTTACGTCGTACCTGGTGAGGTGGTGCGCCCCGACCGCAAAGACGTGAGAGTGAGGCAGTCCCGTCAACGTATCGTCGATTCGCGGGAACTCGATGCTCCGGTCGTCTAGCGCGCGTTCGGTGATCCTGTCTCGGCTAAGGTCGATCGTCCACTCGTGCAATGTTCCATGGTCATCGAATGCTGAGCTGGAATCGACCCACATCGACTCGTAGCGCACCGCATGCAGGGTGATCACGTCGTTGGTGTCGAACGCGTTTGCGACGTGGAATACGTAGCAGGGCTCGATGTCGAACCACCGCACTGCGGTGGTCGGGTCATCGCGACGAAGTACACCGATGCGCGCTTTGTAGTCGGGGTTCCAGCGATACGGCATGGTTCCCAGTCGTGCCAGCTCGACATTGAACACGACTGGCAGATCAAGGAATAGGACGTACTTCTCGGTAATTGCGAAGTCGTGCATCATCGTCAGACCGGGGACGTCTATCGGCTGATCCACGACGAGGGTGCCGTCGACATCCGCACGGTGGTAACGCACGTGCGGGGCGGTCAGGCTGCCGTAGCCGAAGAAGTGCAGTTCTCCGGTGATAGGGCAGGTCTTGGGATGGGCGGTCATCGAATTGGTCAGGGCACCGCCGAAGTCGTATACACCCAAGGTGTCGAGTTCGCGGGTCACCTCCCAGGGCAACGCCGACTCGATGAGCGCAAGAGTGCGCCCGGCGTGACTTACGATGTGCGTATTGGCCTCGGAAACATGCAGATTGCGGCTGCCGGTTTGCTGATCATAAAGTGGAGTGGGGTCACCGTCGAACTTCGCTGTGTGCACCCAACGGTTGCGGTACCACTCTGCGTTGCCGTCACGCAGACGGACCCCGTGAAGCATGCCCTCGCCGAGGAACCAGTGCGAGGAAGCATTTCGCGGGTTGGGACCGTTGCGAAGGTACCAACCATTGAGCTCAGCGGGAATTCGGCCGGTGACACGGAGTTTGTCGACGGTAACTTCGCGGTTGACGGGAGCGCGATTCCCCCGCAGGTGGAGGGCTGGCAGATTGAGGTCACTGTCATGCAGGGACGGCATCGAGTCGTTCCTTTCCGGCGAGGTACGCCGTGTATCTCACGGGAACCAGGATCGAGATGGGAATGAGAACGTAGGTGGCGAACCGGCCTTCTGGGCCGAGAATTGCGATCGACACCAGGATCAGTAGGCCCGCTGCGAGGAAGCTCCCCAGCCATGCCTTGGTGATTTTGACATTGAATTTGCGGAAGGCATCAGTGCCGTGCAACTCAGGCGGCACCTCGCGCGACGCGATGGGCTCAGTAAATGGGCGACTGAGCGCGAGTCCAACGGCGACCACCAGAGCGAGCCATAGCTCGGACGCAGCACCGATGTATCGCCCGACCAGATCAGAACCGGTTGCCGCGGAACACACCGCTACGGCAATGAAGAAGACTGCCGAAGCAATGTCGATGGTCATTTCTGCGGGACGACCTCCCCTGGCGATCCGCAGCCCGATGAGGATCAGAGCTGCCGCACCACTAACGAGCGATGCGACCGCGACCGACGTGAATGACGAGACGATCGCGTACACGATCCATGGGCATACAGCGAAAATGACGGACATGGGCACCCCTAATAGGTCAGTAGTGACCTATGCAGAGTGACATGTCAGGAGTGACATGTCAACGCTGGGGTATCGTGTCGATATGAGTCTCAGATTCGCTGCGCTCGGCCTCCTCGCGCAAGAACCCGGCAGTGGCTACGACCTCTTGAGGCGCTTCGACTCTTCAATGGCCAACGTATGGGCCGCCACTCAGAGCCAGTTGTACGGCGAGCTCGGCAAGCTGGAGCACGAGGGGTTGATCGAGGTGGCAGCGGAGGGACCCCGCCGGCGGAAGATGTATGCCATTACCGACACCGGCCGCGATGCATTGCGTGAGTGGCTCGCAACCCCTGATGCCACCCCGCCCCGGAGTGCGCGTCTGCTTCGAGTCTTCCTTCTGTCCGAAGCGGATGAGCCAAGTGCGGTCGAGTTCTTCGCCGATGTCCAACGAAAAGCCGAGGAAGAGCTCAAGCACCTGGCCGCGATACTCCAGGAGGCCCAATGGGATGGCCGCTCGGACGAATTTGGCCGTATCGCACTGGAGTACGGCCTGCGCCATCACCAAATGGAGGCGAACTGGGCCCGCTGGGCGATAGACCGGCTGACCGACGAGCAAAGCGCGTCACGGTGAGGAGCCGCGAACGGAGAATGGACCTGCGAGCGGTGTGAAGGACCCTTCGCGTAGGTGGACCTGCGGACAATGGCCTTTCGCGATCGCGACCGCCCCGGCGCGTGCCGCTTCCGATACGAGGATTCGTTCACCTGGCATCCCCGCATCGCGGCTCAGTCGGCGTGGTTGTCGAACCGTGCCGAGGTCGTCATCCGCGATGAGAATCGACGGTTGAACGCAGCTATCTAGTCGTTGCACCCACCCAGGACCGTCCCCATCAGGACACCCGGGTGTTCGGTGTCCCGAGGGAATTCCGCAGTGACGGTGGCATGGAATTCCTCGCATCCGCGAATGCCGACTTCCGATGTCGGATATCGCGCCATGCCCGCGGACCCCGCTGCTCAGGAGCGCCGCCGCTGATCGTCAGGAGCGATGCGGTGGCGTACATGTCAGTCCTCGCCCTCAGCCCTTCACCGCCGGGCAACGCCTGCCGACCCAGCTTCGGCCGCCGCGAGCAGCAGGCGTGTGGTGTGTGAGATATGTTCGCGCAACATTGCGTTGGCGGCGGGAACATCGCGAGCCAGAGCGGATTCCATCAATTGCCGGTGTTCGGTGGCCAAGTCGCGGTCTTTCTCGGTCCCGAGGGGTTGGGACCAGCGTCGATACAATTCCGCTTCGTCACGTAACCCGGTTGCCATCTGGAGCAGGCGCCTGTTGGTGCAGCCATCGAGGAGGGCGCAGTGGAACGCGGCGTGGGCTTCGGCCCACTCGTCGGTGACCCGGACCGGATGTTCGATGGTAAGGAAGGGAACGCCGACGAGCGTGTGGTGTGCCGCCACGAGTCGCGATTCCCAGGCGAGATCACCCTCCTGAATGGAGCGGGAGAAGACCAGCGCTTCCAGCTCGAGGCGAGCGTCGGTCAGTTCCTCGAGTTGAGTGGCCGACAGTGTGGGCACCGCATAACCAAGGTGGGGTTCGGAGACAACGAGGCCTTCCGCCGCGAGCCGGGTCAGCGCCTCGCGCAGGACACTAACGCTCGCGTCGAAGCTCGCGGAGAGTTCGGGGAATTTGAGGCGGTCGCCGGGTAGCCGCCGACCGCCGAGGATCTCGGCGCGCAGCACGTCGTACACCGCATTTCCCCGTGTCTGCCTGCCGCGCCGTTCCGCCATATGCCGAGTGTATCGAAGGATGGAATGACTCGAGTAAGTCAGCAACACTTTCGAAAGTTCATTGACTCTGCGAATGTGACGGAGTACACATTGGTGGTACACATTTCAACTACTGGCGCGGGTTGAACCGCGCCGCCGAGCCTCGGAGGCCAATGTCGTGCGTGTAGGAGTAATCGAGGGTCGAGCCGTGATCATTGCCGGCGACCGAGCGATCGATGTCGCGGACGCCAGCGGCGATCGCTTCGGCCCCGGCGCCACCGCCGTTCTGGAGCAGTGGGACGAGTTCGCCCGGTGGGCCGAAGGTAACGAGCTGAACGGTCAGGGTGCGCCATTCGACCCGACAGCACTGCAAAACCCGGTCCCGGCGCCGCCGCAGGTGTTTGCCATAGGCCTCAACTACGCCGCACACGCGGCCGAGTCGCAGTACGACGTCCCGGAATTCCCCCCGGTGTTCACAAAGTTCCGCAGTTCACTCGCTGACCCGAGGGGCGAGGTAGAGATTCCGGGTCCGCGGACCGATTGGGAAGTGGAATTGGTCGCGGTGATCGGACGCCACGCTCATCGGGTGCCGGAGGCAAACGGCTGGGACTATGTCGCGGCGCTCACGATCGGTCAGGATATTTCCGAGCGCGACACCCAGTTTTTGGCGTCCCCGCCACAGTTCAGTCTGGGCAAGTCCTACCCCGGATTCTCTCCGATGGGACCTGTGCTGGTGACGCCGGAGGAATTCCCCGACCGGGACGACATCGAGCTCGGCTGCGAGATCAACGGTGAGCTGATGCAGAAGGGTCGCACCTCCGAGATGATCTTCTCGGTACCGCAACTGGTGGCCAAACTATCGGCCATTACTCCGCTGCTGCCCGGTGACATCATCTTCACCGGCACCCCCGCCGGCGTAGGGGTCGGCCGCACACCACCGCGCTTTCTCCGCGACGGGGATGTGCTGCGCTCGTACATCACCGGCATCGGTGAGCTCGAGCAACGCTTCGTCGTTCGCACCGAGTCCGGTCGGTGACCAGATGGCACTGCATCGGCTGGCCTCGATCACTATGGGAGTGCCCAACGTAGCGGACACCAGCAGCTACTACGCGGACTTCGGCCTTACCGGCACCGGCGACGGGCGATTCGCCACCATAGACGGGGGCGACCAGCTGCATATCGTCCACTCTCCCACCCGTAGGTTGGTCGAGTTGGTGGTCGCCGCCGACCACAGCGACGACCTCGATCGGATCGCCCACCGCTTAGACGCGAGCGGATTCCTGTGGCGCCGTGGCGACTCCGAGATCATGGCCGAGGAACCCGTCGCCGGTATACGCGCCCTCGTTCGCATCGCCCCGCGCATTGCTCAGGCTCCAGCGCCGACCACCCCCTACAACGGTCCCGGGCGCATCGACCGACTCGGCCGCGCACCCGGCATCACGCGGGACACACCGATCCGGCCACGCAAACTCGGCCACGCGGTGATCGGATCGATCGACTACCTGGAAACCCGGCGCTTCTTCGTGGACGGCCTCGGATTCAAGATCAGCGACCACATCAAGGGTCACGGCACCTTTATGCGGTGCTCGGAAGACCACCACAATGTGCTCGTTCTGCAAGCACCGGTGAACTACCTGCACCACACCTCCTGGCAGGTCGAGGACATCGACGAGGTCGGCCGCGGTGCATTCGCCATGCTGGAGGGCAACCCCGAGCGGCACGTCTGGGGCCTCGGCCGACACCATGCCGGCTCGAACTTCTTCTGGTACCTCAAAGACCCCGCCGGGAACTTCGCCGAGTACTACTCCGACATGGACTGCATCCCCGAGGATTCGATGTGGACCCCGGAAGACCTCGAAGGCGCGAAAGGCCTGTTCAACTGGGGCCCACCGCCGCCGCCGTCGTTCCTGAACCCGGAAGACCTCGCCGCGATGATGACCGGCGCCCACAGCGGCCGCTGACTCCAGCCCGCCTGGCCTGCTGACAGGCCGCCCGATCCCCTATCCCTTCCACCCGGGCTGTGCCCGAGGAGGACTATCAGTCATGCAGACCATCGAGACCGATGTGCTGGTCGTCGGCGCCGGGCCGGCCGGCCTGACCGCGGCAGCCTTTCTCGCCAAACACGGCGTCGACGCCCTGACGGTAACCCGCTACTCCGGCACGGCCAACTCACCCCGCGCCCACATCACCAACCAACGCACCATCGAGGTCTTCCGCGACCTCGGCATCGAAGACCGTATCCGGGCGGCGGCGGTCCCGAACGAGTTGATGGGCAACAATGTCTGGGCCACCAGCTTCGCCGGCCAAGAGCTCGCCCGCCTGAAAACCTGGGGCACCGGGACCCACCGGCACGCCGACTACACCGCCGCGAGCCCGAGCGCGATGTGCAACATCCCCCAGCACATCCTCGAACCACTCATTCTCGAGGCCGCCAACGAGTACGGAGCGCAGGTCCGCTTCTCCACCGAAGTCGTGGAGATCACCCAAGACGCCGACCACGTTCACGCGGTGGTGCGGGAACGGACCACCGGCACCGAATACCGGATCCGGGCCAAATACGCCATCGGCGCCGACGGCGGCCGCTCCACTGTCGCGCAACAACTCGAATTCCCGCTGCGCGGCGAGATGGGACTCGGCGCGGCGATGAACATCTGGCTCGAGGCCGACCTCACCCAGTACACCGCGTACCGGCCCGGCACCTTGTACTGGATGGCCCAGCCGGGCAACGACTACTGGGTGGGCTCCGGTACCTGGATCTGCGTCAAGCCGTGGACCGAGTGGGTGCTGCTGTGCATGTACAACCCCGAGGACGGCGAACCGGACACCTCTGAGGCGTCGGTGATCGAACGCGCCCGCGCCACCATCGGCGACGACAGCATCGACATCCGGATCAAGGCCGTCAGCAAGTGGCAGATCAACCACGTCATCGCCGACACCTACCAGAAGGGCCGGGTCTTCCTCGCCGGCGACGCCGCCCACCGCCACCCCCCGGCGAACGGACTCGGCACCAACACCTCGGTCCAGGATGCGTTCAACCTCGCCTGGAAACTGGCCTTCGTCCTCCGCGGTCACGCCGGCCCAACCCTGCTCGACAGCTACACCCAGGAACGCCAACCCGTCGGCCAGCAGGTCGTCGATCGCGCGATGCAGAGTGTGCGCGACATGCTACCGATCTCAGAAGCCCTCGGCTTCCGGCCCGGGCAGTCCGCCGAGGAAGGCTGGGACACGGTCCACGAACTATTCTCCGACACCGACGCCGGACGCCGGCGACGCACCGGACTCGATGACGCCGTGCAACTGCAGAACTACCAGTTCAACGCACACGGCATCGAACTCGGACAGCGCTACCATTCCAGCAGCGTCGTCGACGACGGCACTCCGTTCCCGCCGCCGGTTCGCGACCCGGAACTGTACTACCAGCCGTCCACCCACCCCGGCGCCCGGCTTCCCCACGCCTGGCTCGAACACCACACCCGACAGGTGTCGACGCTCGATCTGACCGGCCACGGACGACTCAGCCTCCTCGTCGGTGAGGGCGGCCAACCCTGGCGCGCCGCCGCCAACAAACTCGCCTCCGAACTGGGCATCGAACTCCCGGTCGTCAGCGTCGGGGTCGGCTGCGAGTACAACGATGTCCTCCGAGAGTGGACCGCAGTACGCGAAATCAGCGACGGCGGAGCACTGCTGGTCCGCCCCGACCACCACATCGCCTGGTGCAGCCCCGACCTTCCCGAGATACCCCTCGAAGCGTTGCGCACAGCACTGTCCTCCGTCCTGCACTGACACCGCGACATCGAAGGAAGAACCTGATGACCTCACCCCAGTCGCCCCACACCCCTCCTCGGCAGTCTGCGCTCCCCGCACCCCTGACGACAATCGACGACACCACTGACATCGTGGTCGTCGGAGGAGGCGGCGGAGGACTCCCCGCAGCCCTGTTCAGCCGATGGAACGGCAACGACGTCATCCTGCTCGAAAAGGCAGACGCGTTGGGAGGTACGGCCCGCAAGGCCGCGTTCTGGTACTGGGTGCCCAACAACGAACCGCTCCGCCGGGCAGGCCTGGACGACTCCGAGGAGGACTACCTCCGCTACGTTGCCCGCCTGTCCCGCCCCACCATGTACGACCCGGCAAGCCCGAGCCTGGGCCTCCCGGACGACGAATACGCAGCGCTGCGCGCCATCTACGAAAGCGCCTCCCCCGCCGCCGAACTGCTCGCCGCACGCGGCGCCCTCCCGTACCGGCACGTCCCCGACGCCGTCGACTACTGGTCGCACCTTCCCGAGGACAGGACCCCCCGCGGCCGGGTCCTGATCCACGAGGATGCCAAGGACACCATGGCAGATGGCGGCACGCAGAGCATCCGGTCGATGACCGAGGTTGCGGTCCGGGACGGAGTCGATATCCGCACCCGGCACCGCGTGCAACGTCTCATCCGCGACGACGGGCGGGTCGTCGGGGTAGAGGCCTCCACAGCCGACGGCCACACGGTTCGGCTTCTGGCCCGTAAAGCGGTCATCTTCGCCACCGGCGGGTTCAGTCACGATCCCGAACTGCGCCGCAATTACCTGTCGGTCCCGCTGTTCGCCGGATGCGCCGCCCCCACCAACGAGGGCGACTTCGTTCCCATCAGCACCGGTGCGGGCGCGCAGCTGCGAAACATGAACTACGCCTGGATGTGCCCGGTTTCGCTGGAGAAGTCGGTGAACAAATCCCCGAACCTTATCGGCAGCTTCTGTGTCGCCGGCGACAGCACGTTGTTCGTGAACAAGTACGGCCAGCGGACGATGAACGAGAAGCTGCCGTATAACGAACTGGCCCAAGAATTCTTCACCTGGGATGCCCAAAAGGCCGAATACCCGAACCTCGTGATGATTCAGATCTGGGACGAGCGCAGTCACACCCACTCGGCCGACACCGAATACGGACGTCTGATCCCGCCGCCCGGCGCTGACCACTCGCACGTCATCTCCGCTGACACCCTCGGCGACCTCGCCGCCCGGATCGACGAGAGGCTACGGCGGTATCGCGGAGCTACTGGCGGCGTCGGACTGGACACCGACTTCGTTCCGACGCTCCAATCATCCATCGACCGATTCAACGACTTCGCCCGCGGCGGCGTCGACGAGGACTTCCACCGCGGCGAGAAGCCGGTGCAGCTGATGTTCAACGGCGCCATCGGTCCCGGTACCTCTCCGAATCCCACGATGCACCCGATCGCCGACCAGGGTCCCTACTACGCCGCCCTGCTGACCGGCGGAACACTCGACACCAAGGGTGGCCCCAAGACGAACACCGACGCGCAGGTCCTCGACGATCGGAACGATCCCATCCCCGGGTTGTACGGCGTCGGCAACTGCGTCGCCTCCCCGTCGGCCGGTAGCTACTGGGCCGGCGGCGCCACCCTCGGTCCCATCATCGCCTTCGCCTACCGCGCCGCCAACCGCGCATCAGCCGAGCCCGTTCTCGAGTCCGCAACTGCGTCGACCTCGGCGTGACCCAGCGCCCATCCCAC
>NZ_JAAOQS010000089.1:0-38973 GCF_011603105.1 Rhodococcus sp. A14
GTGTTACTCACCCGTTCGCCGCTCGTGTACCCCGAAGGGCCTTACCGCTCGACTTGCATGTGTTAAGCACGCCGCCAGCGTTCGTCCTGAGCCAGGATCAAACTCTCCGTTGAAGACTCTAGATTTCACAGGCGAACCTGCTAATCAGTCATAGACATCGAGTCAAATCACTAGCAATCAAAAACTCAAACTAGCATTTTCAAACACTGACCCCCCTCCGACGGAAGAAGGTGAAGAGCCAGCAAATACCCACACCACAACTCACAACCAAACCCCAAGGGCCAGTTGATCATCCGTGATGCGGAGTACCAAAAACATTTGGCACTGACATTCATCGACACACTGTTGAGTTCTCAAAGAACACGCACACACCATCACTACCGAAGTCACAACTTCGGCCGCTCCGGGGCAACCGTTCCATCTTATCCTACCAGCCTCACCGGCGCAAGCCGAGACGCTGATCAGAATCTAACCGGGATGGAAGCACCACCGTACACGACGGTGAACTTCCGATTTACCAGGCGCCTGCGTCCAACCTCGTGTCCCCCGCCTTCCGGCCGGGGTCGGTGTCCGTGTCGCTCTGACCTGGAATAAGTTACGCGAAGGGAAACTGCTTGCCAAATCGCCAGGTCACGGTGTTCGTCGATTCAGATTCTGCTGGTCAGAGCCGGTGCGCCGGAACCGATCCGGCGTTCTGCCGCTCGCCCGGGCCGCTGTGACGCCGGACTCACCGCTCAGAGCCTGGATCTGCGTCCACCCTTTCGATCCGGCCACCGAGTTCCTGGAGGATCTCGACGAATCGGGGGTAGCCCCGGTCGATGTGGAAGACGTCGTGTACTTCAGTCACCCCGTCGGCGACGAGCCCCGCCAGCACCAGGCCGGCGCCTGCCCGGATGTCCGAGGACCACACCGGCGCACTCGACAGCTGCGCGATTCCCCGGATCACAGCGTGATGACCGTCCGTCCGCGCATCGGCACCCAGCCGGATCATCTCCTCGACGAAACGGAACCGCGCCTCGAAGACGTTCTCCGTGATCATCGACGTTCCCTCCGCGACCGCGGCGAGACCGATGGCCATCGGCTGGAGGTCGGTGGGGAAACCCGGATACGGCAGGGTCGCGAAGTTGACGGCCGTAGGCCGTGCTTCCTGGACCACCCGGAATCCGTCGGCCTCGGCCGTGACGTCGGCTCCGGCGACCCGCAGCTTGTCGAGCACCAGGCCGAGATGCTTCGGGTTGACTCCGCGAACGCGCACGTCGCCACGGGTCATCGACGCGGCAATCCCCCACGTCGCTGCGACGATCCGATCCCCGATGACCCGGTGCGTGGTGGGCTCGAGTTTGGGGACGCCCTGGATCGTCAGCGTGGACGTGCCGGCACCCCGGATCTTCGCGCCCATCTGGATCAGCATGTTGCACAGGTCGACGATCTCGGGTTCGCGCGCCGCGTTGTCGATCACCGTCTCGCCCTTGGCGAGTACGGCGGCCATCAAGATGTTCTCGGTCGCCCCCACCGAGGGGAACGCGAGCCGGATGTTCGCACCGTGCAGGTCGTCGGCCTGCGCAACCACGCAGCCGTGCTCGATCGTGCTGTGAGCGCCCAGCAACCGCAGCCCCGACTGGTGCATGTCGAGGGGCCGCGAACCGATGGCATCACCACCAGGTAGCGCGACCACCGCGCGACGGCATCGCGCGACCAGCGGTCCGAGCACACACACCGACGCGCGGAACTGACGTACCGCCGCGAAATCGGCGTGGTGTTTGGGCTCGGCGGGTGTGGTGATCCGGACGATGGAATCGTCGAGGTCCACCTCGCAGCCGAGGCCGCGCAGGACGTCGGCCATCAAGGGGACATCCAGGATGTCCGGGCAGTTGGTGACAGTTGTGGTGCCCTCTGCCAACAGCGCTGCCGCCATCAGCTTGAGAACGCTGTTCTTCGCGCCCCCGACAGACACTTCACCTACGAGGCGGTTACCGCCGGTGACAAGGAAGCGTTCGCTCACAGAACACAGCCTAGAGCCAGGGATGCCGGCCCCGGAGGCCGGTACCGTAACGCTATGGCCGTACACCTCACCAAGATCTATACCCGGACCGGCGACGACGGGACCACCGGACTCAGCGATTTCTCCCGTGTGTCGAAGAACGATCCGCGGCTGATCGCCTATGCCGACTGCGACGAGGCGAACGCTTCGATCGGGGTCGCGGTGGCATTGGGCGACCCGCCCGAGGAGATCCGGTCGATCCTGCGGCAGATCCAGAACGACCTGTTCGACGCCGGCGCCGACCTCTCCACCCCGCTGGAGGCCGAACCGAAGTACCCGCCACTGCGGATCTCCGACGAGTACATCGACCGTCTCGAGGGCTGGTGCGACGAACTGAACGAACGCCTGGCGCCGCTGAACTCCTTCATTCTCCCCGGCGGCACGGCACTGGGAGCTCTGCTGCACGTGGCGAGGACCGTGACCCGGCGGGCCGAACGGTCTGCGTGGGCGGCCGTCGACGCGAACCCGGAGACCACCCACGCACTCCCCGCGAAATACCTCAACCGGCTGTCGGATCTGCTGTTCATCGTCAGCAGGCTCGCGAACCCCGAAGGCGACGTGCTCTGGAAGCCCGGGGCCGGAAAGGCCTGATCAGAGTCGGCGACCGCGAACCGATCGGCCGGACGGCCGTGATTCGACCCAGGACAGGAACGCGGTCAACGCTCCCCCGTCCAATGCGATCTCGTACGAGCTACCGCGGTCCTTGACCGACAGGATGATGATTTCCTCGGACATGATGTCGAATTCGGAGCCCTCCGGGCTGCGACGACCTGCGACTTCGATGCCCTGGCGGTCGATGCGCGAATCAGGGCCGGGACGCAAACTCGACAGTTTGAAGAAGACGAGGGAACCCTCGCCGTAGCGGATGACGCCGTGGCGCCACCCGGTGTCCCCCGGGGCAGGCGTCACCCGGAGGATCGCCGCGGTGCCACCGCGGCGCAGTACTGCAAGCCGATACAAAAAGACCGCGACGAAGGCCGCGAGCAGCACAACCAGAATGATCAACACAGTCATTCCGATTGTCACTGTTCGTCGGCTCCGTCGCGGTCTTTCTCGTGCAGCCTAAGCGCGCTCTACAGCGCGGATCCGACCCTTGGCGACAGCAATCGCCTCGAGATCGTCTCCGCTCTCTGCGAGCACGGCCTTGGCCGCTTCCACATCGATGTCCTCGGCCAAGTCGGCTGACTCGGCGAGGATCGTGACTGTCTTCGCGGTCACGGACAGGAACCCGCCGTGCACAGCAGCGACGATACGCTCACCGTCGGCCGTCGTGATCGCAACCACTCCGGCCTCGACCAGCTGTCCGAGAACCGGCTCATGCCCAGGCATGACGCCGATCTCGCCCTCGGTCGTCTGTGCGCTGACGAGAGTCGCCGAACCAGACCACAACCGTCGCTCCACAGCGACGAGTTCCACGGTCATCTCAGCCATCGTCGACTACTTCCCGGCGATCTTCTTGGCTGCAGCCTCGACGTCGTCGAGTCCGCCACAGCTGTTGAACGCCTGCTCGGGCAGGTGATCGAACTCGCCCTTGCAGATGCGGTCGAACGCCTCGATGGTGTCGCGGAGCGGCACCACGGAGCCGGGCTCACCGGTGAACTTCTCGGCGACGATGAAGTTCTGGCCGAGGAACTTCTGCAGACGGCGGGCACGGCCGACGAGGACCTTGTCCTCTTCCTGCAGCTCGTCCATACCGAGGATGGCGATGATGTCCTGCAGTTCCTTGTACTTCTGCAGGATGCGCTTGACCTCGTTGGCGACCCGGAAGTGCTCGGCACCGACGATGCCGGGCTCCAGGATGCGGGAGGTGGAGGTCAGCGGGTCCACAGCGGGGTAGATACCCATCTGCGAGATCGGACGCGACAGCTCGGTGGTGGCATCGAGGTGCGCGAACGTCGTGGCCGGCGCCGGGTCGGTGTAGTCGTCGGCGGGCACGTAGATCGCCTGCAGCGAGGTGATGGAGCGACCACGCGTCGAGGTGATGCGCTCCTGCAGCTCACCCATCTCGTCAGCCAGGGTCGGCTGGTAACCCACGGCCGAAGGCATACGACCGAGCAGGGTCGACACCTCGGAACCGGCCTGGGTGAAACGGAAGATGTTGTCGATGAACAGCAGCACGTCCTGGCCCTGGACATCGCGGAAGTACTCCGCCATGGTCAGCGCGGACAGAGCGACGCGCATACGCGTTCCCGGCGGCTCGTCCATCTGGCCGAAGACGAGGGCCGTGTCCTGGAGGACGCCCATCTCTTCCATCTCGAGGTGAAGGTCGGTGCCCTCACGGGTGCGCTCACCGACGCCTGCGAACACCGAGGTTCCGGAGAACTCGCGGGCGATACGGGTGATCATTTCCTGGATCAGAACGGTCTTGCCGACACCGGCACCACCGAACAGACCGATCTTTCCACCCTTGACGTACGGGGTGAGGAGGTCGATGACCTTGATGCCGGTCTCGAGGATCTCCGTCTTGCCCTCGAGCTGGTCGAAGGCCGGTGGCTTGCGGTGGATGCCCCACTGCTCGCCGTCGCGACCCGTTCCGGGAGCGTCGAGGCAGTCACCCAGTGCGTTGAACACGTGGCCCTTGACGACGTCACCGACGGGAACCGAGATCGGCTTGCCCGTGTCGGACACCGAGGTGCCGCGGATCAGGCCGTCGGTCGGCTGCATCGAGACGGTGCGCACCAGGTTGTCGCCGAGGTGCTGTGCGACCTCGAGGGTCAGCGTCTTGGCGACCGAGGGGAGCGTGATCTCGGCGTGCAGGGCGTTGAACAGTTCAGGAATAGCGCCACGCGGGAATTCAACGTCCACGACGGGACCGATGACCCGCACGACGCGGCCGGCGACGGACGAACCCGAGCCTGCCCCGTTGTTTTCGGTTACTGCTGCGGTCATTGCTTAGTCACTTCCTGCGCTCGAGGCAAGCGCATTCGCGCCGCCGACGATCTCGCTGATTTCCTGGGTGATCTGGGCCTGGCGAGCCTGGTTTGCCTGACGGCTCAACGTGTTCACCAGTTCGTTTGCGTTGTCCGTCGCCGCCTTCATGGCGGTACGACGGGCAGCCGACTCCGACGCCGCAGCATCCAGCAGCGAGGAGTAGATGCGGGTGCTGATGTACTTCGGCAGCAGGGCACCGAGCAACTTGTCGGGTTCCGGCTCGAAGTTGTATCCGGCGACCGGTTCCGAGTTGCTGGATCCGTGACCGTTGGACAGCATGTCTTCGCCGAGTTCGACGCGCTCCTCGGAGACCATCACCTCGAGGGGAGCCATCCGGCGAACCTCGGGAGACTGGGTCAGCATCGACACGAAGCGGGTGTACACGATGTGCAGCTCGTCGACGCCTTCGATGGTGCCCTCGCCGTTCGGCGCGGGGACCTCCGAGCCGGATCCGGCCATGAACAGGTCGACCAGGTGCCGACTCGCCTTGGCAGCGTCGGAGTAGCCCGGATCCTGGGAGAACCCGGTCCACGCACCTCCCAAGTCGCGGCCACGGAACGTGTAGTACCCCAGGCCCTTGGATCCGAGCACGTAGATGACCGGATCCTTGCCCTCGCTGCGCAGCAGCTGGAACAGCTCCTCGGCCTCCTTGAGGACGTTGGAGTTGTAACCGCCGCACATACCGCGGTCGCTGGTGACGACCAGAACCGCGGCCCGCTTGGGATCGGTGCGCTCGTTGAGCAACGGGTGGTCCAGCGAAGCCGACGCGCTCGCCAGCTCCGACAGAACCTTCGTGATCTCTTCGGCGTACGGCTTCGCCGCGGCAACGCGCGACTGTGCCTTCGTGATGCGCGACGTCGCGATCAGTTCCTGGGCCTTGGTGATCTTCTTGGTCGAGTTGACCGACTTGATGCGAGACCTCAGTTCGAGAATGCTTGCCATCGATCGATCACTCTCCCTTCATGTTTCGCAGCATCATGGGCAGGCCGCTCACTTGCTGACGGTGGTGCGCTTGACGTTGATCTGCTCGTGGCCGACCTCGCCGGCGTCCAGAGCTTCGGCCTCGGCCTCGTTCACGACCCGGCTTCCGTCGGACGCGATGAAGGTTTCCTTGAACTTGTCGGTGGCCTCGACCAGCGCCTTGGCGTTGTCGGCGTCGAGGGCCTTGCCGCCCTTGATGCTCTCGTACACGCCGGAGGCGGTGCGGTGCAGCTCGTCGAGCAGCTCGGCCTCGAAGCGGCGGACGTCGCCGACCGGCACGCTGTCGAAGACACCTTCGCCGGCGAGGTAGATCGACACGATCTGGTCCTCGACGGGGATCGGGCTGTACTGATCCTGCTTGAGCAGCTCCACCAGGCGGGCACCACGCTCGAGCTGTGCCTTCGAGGCGGCGTCCAGGTCGGAGGCGAAGGCGGAGAACGCCTCGAGCTCACGGAACTGAGCCAGCTCCAGACGCAGCGAACCGGAGACCTTCTTCATGCCCTTGGTCTGCGCGGCGCCACCGACTCGGGACACCGAGATGCCGACGTTGATGGCGGGACGGACACCCTTGTTGAACAGGTCCGACTCGAGGAACACCTGACCGTCGGTGATGGAGATGACGTTGGTCGGGATGTAGGCCGAGACGTCGTTGGCCTTGGTCTCGATGATCGGCAGCGCGGTCAGCGAGCCTCCACCCAGGGCGTCGGACAGCTTGGCCGAACGCTCCAGCAGGCGGGAGTGCAGGTAGAAGACGTCACCGGGGTATGCCTCACGTCCCGGCGGGCGACGCAGCAGCAGCGAGATGGCGCGATACGCCTCGGCCTGCTTGGTCAGGTCGTCGAACACGACCAGGACGTGCTTGCCCTGGTACATCCAGTGCTGGCCGATGGCGGAGCCGGTGTAGGGCGCGAGCCACTTGAAACCGGCGGAGTCGGAGGCCGGGGCGGCGACGATGGTGGTGTACTCCATCGCGCCCTGCTCCTCGAGGGCAGCCTTGACGCCCGCGATGGTGGAGCCCTTCTGGCCGATCGCGACGTAGATGCAGCGAACCTGCTGCTTCTCGTCGCCGGTCTCCCAGTTGGCCTTCTGGTTCAGGATCGCGTCGATGCAGACGGCGGTCTTGCCCGTCTTACGGTCGCCGATGACGAGCTGACGCTGTCCGCGGCCGATCGGGGTCATCGCGTCGATGGCCTTGATGCCGGTCTGCAGCGGCTCCTCGACGGGCTGACGCTCGAGCACCGAGGCAGCCTGCAGTTCGAGGGCGCGGGTCTCGTTGCTCTCGATCTCGCCCAGGCCGTCGATCGGCTGGCCGAGCGGGTTGATGACGCGGCCGAGGAAGGCGTCGCCGACGGGTACCGACAGCACGTCGCCGGTCCGCTTGACTTCCTGGCCTTCCTGGATGTGCTCGTAATCGCCCAGGATGACGGCACCGATCTCGGTGGCATCCAGGTTGAGCGCGACACCCAGAATTCCGCCGGGGAACTCCAGCAGTTCGTTGGCCATCGCCGAAGGCAGGCCACTGACGTGCGCGATGCCGTCGCTGGTGTCGGTCACAAGGCCGACCTCTTCGCGGGAGGCCTCCGGGGAGTAGCTCGCGGTGTAGTTCTCGATCGCACTACGGATCTCGTCGGAGGAGATCGTCAGCTCCGCCATGTTTTTCCTGCTCTCGGTGTCTGGTCTTCGAAAAGATCTGGGGTATGGGGTTCGGTTGCGGACTACTTGAGGGACTTCCGCAGCGCTGCGAGACGTCCCGCGCCACTGCCGTCGATCACCTCGTCGCCCACCCGGACGACCAAGCCGCTGAGGAGTTCAGGATCGACCTCCACGTGAACCGTCACCGGCTTCCCGTAGGTACGGGTGAGGGTGGCGGTCAGCCGATCCGACTGCTCACTGGACAGCGGAGCAGAGCTGCGCACCTTGGCGACAACCGCTTCCCGCTGTGCTGCTGCCAGATTCGACAGTTCGTCGAAGGCGTCCGCGGGTGCGGAGTTCTTCAACCGGCCCACTGCCTGGGTCGCCAGCGCCTCGGCGACAGCGGTGACCTTGCCGTACAGCAGCTTGGAGAGCAGTTCACGCTTCCTCTTCGCCGGCACGGAACGGTCGGACAGTGCCTGCTCGAGCTTCGGGTCACCGGCAACGATGCGGCCGAGGCGGAAGAGCTCGTCCTCGACAGCGTCGAGCTGTCCCTGATCGGCCGCTGCCTTCAGCAGCGATTCCCGACCGACGAGCACCAGCGAGTTGAGCAGGTCGGAGGTGACGGACCAGTCCTGGCCCACCGCCGCCTTCAGGACGGCGAGGGTCTCGGCCGAGACCTTGCCACCGAATACCTGCTCGGCCAGACCTTCGCGAACGTTCCCGGGCGTCGAGGTGTCCGACAGGGCACTCCGGAGAGTGCGCTGCTCGTCCAGGATCTCGACGACCGAGAACAGCTCGGCCCCGATCTGGGCCGCGGCCGCTGTGGCTGCTCCGGCAGAGACGGATCCCAAGGCCGAAGACAACGCAGCACGGGTCTGCGTCAAGGCCTCACGGCTCGCTGCGTACATGGTGCTCACTTCCCTGCTGCGGAATTTGCGCCGATGGTGTCGAGCTCGTTCAGGAAGCGATCGACCGTGCCGGCCCGCTTGACGTCGTCGGCGAGGGACTCACCGATGACCTTCTCAGCGAGGTCGACCGCGGTGCGGCCGAGATCGGCGCGCAGTTCGGCGACGATCTGCTGACGCTGGGCAACCAACTGGCTGTTGCCGGCGGCCACGATGCGGTCGCTTTCTTCCTGAGCCTGTGCCTTCATTTCGGCGATGATCTGCTGCCCCTGGGTGCGCGCGTCCTCACGGATCTGCGCAGCCTCGGTGCGAGCTTCGGCGAGCTGGGCGCGGTACTGCTCGAGCGCCGCCTTCGCTTCGGCCTGGGCCTCTTCGGCCCGCTTGATGCCGCCGTCGATCTGCTCGGTTCGCTCGGCAAGGACCTTCTGGAACATCGGAAGGACGTACTTCCAGAAGACGAAGCCAACGATGACCAGGCAGACGATCGACCAAACGATGTCGTACGTCGCGGGGAGGAGAGGGTTGTGGCTCTCTTCCTCTGCCGCGAGCAATGCGATGTTGGCTGCCATGTGACGGTCTTAGAAAATGAAGCCGGCGACGAGGCCGATCAGCGCGAGGGCTTCGGTGAAGGCGATACCGAGGAACATCGTGGTACGGACCTGTCCGGCCATCTCGGGCTGGCGAACCATGCCCTCGATCGCCTTGCCGACAACGATGCCCACGCCGATGCCGGGGCCGATTGCGGCGAGGCCGTAGCCGATGGCTCCGAAGCCCTTCGCCGTGGTGGTGGTCTCGACCGCTCCTTGTGCCAGGTACGCGAGGCTCATGGTGTTCCGTTCCCTTTCTGTTGACCTCCGCCGGATTCGGCAAGAGGCTCAGTTCTTGGTGTAGCTGGTCGTGAAAACTTGTGGTGCTAGTGCGAATCCGCGTGCAGCGCCAGATCGATGTACACCGATGTGAGCAGCGCGAAGACGTAGGCCTGCAGGAAGATCACCAGCAGTTCGAAGAAGGTGAATGCAATGCCGGCGGCAAGCGAGGCCACACCGAACACGGCCTGGAAGCCACCGGAGACGAAGAAGAAGTACTGGGTGGCGCTGAAGAACAGCACCAGCAGGATGTGGCCGGCCAGCATGTTGGCCATGAGACGAACCATGAGGGTGAACGGCCGGAGGACGAACGTCGAGATGAACTCGATCGGCACGAGCAGGAAGTGCAGCGGAAGCGGAACACCGGGGACCACGATGCTGCTCTTCACGTACTTGAAGAAGCCGTACTTCTTGATGCCGACGTAGTTGAACACGATGTACGCCAGGGCGGCGAGCACCAGCGGCATGCCGATTCGCGCGTTCGGCGAGATATTGATGAAGGGGATGATGCTGCCGAGGTTGCTGGCGAGCACCAGGAAGAAGATGGTGGTGATGACCGGCAGGAAGCGCTTGCCCTGCTCCTTGCCGAGAATCTCTTCCGCGATGTTGATCCGGACGAAGTCGAGCGCGATCTCACCGATGTTCTGGACACCGCGCGGAATGATCTTCGGGCTGCGCATCGCGATGACGAAGAAGAGCATCATCAGTCCGGACAGCAGGATGCGAACCAGCATCAGGCGGTCGAGTTCGAACGGAGTCCCTTCGAACAGGACCGCGGGCGGGAAGAAGTCGTTCAGGGAAGGCGCGTGGAATTCTTCTCCAGCAGCCACGTTGATGACGCTCAGCGTTCTCTCCCGTAGTCGGTCCGCAGCCTTCGTTGACTGCGGTTCGATCGGACATTGACGATCAAACAAGTCGACAAGCTCGACTCGCGTATTCGTCAGCTGCTGCGGACTGTTCGAGTCCAGCGTCTGTCGGTGTCGGCGACTCTCGTCGACTCGGCGGCCCTGAAAGTGCGGCCACCTACAAGCATGCAATACCGGCGAGTAACTTACTCGCACTCTCATTGCTCTCGCTTGACCCAGACCTTAGCAAGTCATCTACGACGTTGTGTAGACGGGGTCCGGGTCGATTCAATTTTACTACATCTCGTAGTACTACTTATCGTCCGATTCCGGCGATCCGGCGTCGTCCGACGGCGTGGGCTCGACATACGGCGCCTTGGTTCCCAGCACTCCGAACGTCTCCGCTCCCAGCACGATCACCAGCGACAGCACCATGACCAGCACCAATGCCGTCTTGTCGTAGAAGTCGAGTGGTTTGAGGATCGCCAGGACCGTGATCGCGAGGATCATCTTCAACAACCACGTACCGAGCAGTACCGCTCCCGCCGTCAAGGCCGGAAGTTTCGCGGTGAACAGCACACCCAGTGCGGTGCACAGGATGAACCCTCCCCCGACTGCCGCACCGAGAAGAGCGCCGTACAGACCGGGCTTGCCCGCGACGAGAAACGCGATGATCGAGCCGACCACTGCCAGCACGATCAGACCGAGAACTCCGTAGCGGACGGCAGCCCGCAACGATGCGGTGTGATCAGGGGCGGAGGCGGGGGTGAACGTCACGGTCGCCAAGGGTAGTGGATCTTCGCCGGTCCGCCGCAACCCTCCGGTCAGCCGCGACGGTCGTGCTGCTGTCCGCGAATCGACGGAACGGCCGTGACGACCAGCGCGAAGACGAGGCCTCCCGCAACCAGGAGGACGACGACGCGACGGTCGAACAGGGCCGATCCGACCGCGCCGAACGCCAGGACACCGACCCACAAGTAGATGAGCAGCACGACGCGACGGTGCGAGTGCCCGATCTGCAGGAGCCGGTGGTGGAGGTGCATCTTGTCGGGACTGAACGGGCTCACCCCCGCACGGGTACGCCGGACCACGGCGAGCAGCAGGTCGAGGATCGGGATGAACATGACGGCACCGACGAGGAGCAGCGGAGAGAGAAGTCCGAGCAGGTCGCGGGTGCCGTATGCGGTCAGCGGGATGCGGCCGGACGCGCTGGTGGAGATGGCCGCGAGCATCAGGCCGATCAGCATGGAGCCGGAGTCGCCCATGAAAATCTTGGCGGGCTGGAAGTTGTGCGGAAGGAATCCGAGACACGCACCTGCCAGCGCCGCGGCGATCAGCGCGGGCGGATACGCGCTGACGTCGCCGCCCTGATCGTGCAGAAGCCCCACCGAGAACACGCAGATCGCGAGCGAGGAGATCAGACCGAGGCCCGCCGCGAGACCGTCGAGGCCGTCGACGAAGTTCATGGCGTTCACCATCACGACCGCGACACCCACCGTGACGAGACCCGCCTGGAGCTGGTCGAGGATGACGGTGCTGCCGTCCCCGAACGGCATATAGATGATGAACCAGCTCACCCCCATCACGACGAGGATCCCTGCCGCGGTGACCTGGCCGACGAACTTGGTGAGCGCGTCCAGGCCCCACCGGTCGTCGACCACCCCCACCAGCACGATCACGAACCCCGAGACCAGGGCCGCGGGAATGTCGGAGGTGAACTCGAATCCCCTGGTGAGGGCGGGTAGCTGCTGCGCGAACAACAATGCGACGAGCATGCCGAGATACATGCCGACCCCGCCGAGGCGGGGCGTCGGAGTGATGTGGACGTCGCGGTCCCGCGGCACGGCCACCGCCCCGAACCGGAGTGCGAACAGCCGCACGGCCCCGGTGGCCAGGTAGGTGACCACCGCAGCGGTGAAGAGGACGAGCAGGAGTTCACGCAGCGGGACACCCGCGCCCCCACCTGCTTGGGCCAGCGCCACGCCGGCCGATTCGGCAGCACTCACTGGGCGGACAGGCTCTCCGCCGTCACTCCGAGCACGTCGGCGACATCGCCGGTGGGCACGGCACCTTCACGCAGGATCCGGGGGGTCGCGCCGGTGAGGTCGACGATCGTCGATGCCTGCCCCTGCTCGGCCCGACCACCGTCGAGGTACACGCTCGCCGATCCGCCGAGTTGCTCGCGCGCCTCCTCGACCGTCGTCGCGGGCGGCTGCCCGGAGACGTTCGCGCTCGACACCGCCAGCGGTCCGACTTCACGCAGCAGTTCGAGGGCGACCGGGTGCAGCGGCATGCGCAGCATGACCGTGCCCCGGGTGTCGCCGAGATCCCACGCCAGCGAAGGCGCTTGTTCCACAACGAGACTCAGCCCGCCCGGCCAGAACGCCCGGATGAGGTCGCGCGTCTGCGGGCGGACGCTGTACACCAGGCCGTCGATCGTGTTCCACGAGCCGACGAGCACGGGAACCGGCATGTCGCGTCCGCGACCCTTGGCCCGCAGGAGGGCGGCGACAGCCTCGCTGTCGAATGCGTCCGCGCCGATTCCGTACAGCGTGTCCGTGGGGAGCACGACGAGCCGCCCGGCCTTCAGCGCATTCTTGGCCGCACTCATTCCGGCGGAGCGTGAATCGGGAAGGCCACAGTCGTAAACGGTACTCACCCGCCCATTCTTTCACCCTCGGCGACGGCCCCTGCACGCTGCGCCTCGATATCCGTTGCGACGCGCCGGGCGACCACGAAGCGCGGCTTGCCGGCGAGGTCCGGGTGCTCCGCGACCTCGCCGAACACCCGGCGGGACGCGAACAGTGCCGCCACGTCGGACCCGTTGGAGTCGTCGTGCTCGATGCCGACCGCTCCCCCGATCCGCAACCAGCGCGCGACGTTGGAGATCATCGGCTTGATGACCGACAGACCGTCCGGTCCGGCGAACAGCGCGCTGTGCGGATCGTGGTCGGCCACCTCGGGTTCGAGCTCGACACCTTCCGGGATGTACGGCGGGTTCGCCACGATCAGGTCGACGCCGCCTTCGAGCCCGGCCAGCAACGTCCGATCGGTCACGTCGCCCTGATACAACCGGATCGGTGCGTCACCTGCCTGTTCGCGGGCATCGGCGTTGCGCCGGGCCCACGCGAGAGCGTGCGGTTCGAGTTCGACGGCGTGCACGACGGCGTCGGGGCGGGCATTGGCGATCGCGAGCGCGAGCGCGCCCGACCCGGTGCACAGGTCGAGGACCACCGGCGGATGCTGATCGCAGCTTCCGAGGAACGCGAGCGCCCAGCCGAGCAGCAGTTCCGTCTCGGGACGCGGCACGAAGACCCCGGGGCCGACCTCGATGTCGATGTCCCCCATCGCGGCGGTACCGAGGATGTACTGCAACGGAATCCGCTTGGCGCGCTGGTCGACCATCTTCTTGTAGGCGTCGATCACCGACTCGTCGACCAGCGGGACGAGGCCGAGCCGGGTCCGCTCCACCCCCAGCAGGTGGGCCGCGAGCAGTTCGGCATCCGCACGGGAGCTACGCACCCCGGCCTCGTCGAGTTGCGCGGTTGCGTCGATCAGGGCCAGGCGAAGAGGAAGGCGACTCACAGGTACAGACTGCCACGCGGCTCGCCGTCCGGTGGCGCGGTCCCGCTTCGCGGTTACTCCGCGGCGAGCCTCGCCTCGCGGTCCGACTTGCCCAGGGCGTCCAGCAGGGCGTCGAGTTCGCCGTCCAGGACCGCGTCCAGGTTGTGGGACTTGAACCCGATCCGGTGATCGGTGATGCGGTTCTCCGGGAAGTTGTAGGTGCGGATGCGCTCCGAACGGTCGACGGTGCGCACCTGGCTCTGCCTGCCCGCCGACGCCTCGGCATCCGCGGCTTCCTCGGCGGCGGCCTGCAGCCGCGCGGCCAGCACCTGCATGGCGCGGGCCTTGTTCTGCAGCTGCGAGCGCTCGTTCTGGCAGGTCACGACGATTCCGGTGGGCAGGTGCGTGATCCGGACCGCGGAGTCGGTGGTGTTGACACCCTGACCACCCTTGCCCGAGGAGCGGTAGACGTCGATGCGCAGATCGGTTTCGTCGATCTGCACCTCCTCGACTTCTTCCGGTTCCGGGTAGATGAGGATACCGGCGGCGGACGTGTGGACGCGTCCCTGCGATTCCGTGACGGGCACGCGCTGCACGCGGTGGACACCGCCCTCGAACTTCAGTCGCGCCCAGACCCCGTCACGCACATCGCCCTTCGACTTGATCGACAGCGTCGCGTCCTTGTATCCGCCCAGATCGGACACGGTCGCGTCGAGGATCTCGACACGCCAGCCGTGCCGCTCGGCGTACCGGACGTACATCCGGGCCAGATCGGAGGCGAACAGCGCGGATTCCTCGCCGCCCTCCCCCGACTTCACCTCGAGCACCACGTCGTCACCGTCGTGCGGGTCGCGGGGGGCCAGAAGGTCGGTGAGGGTCTTGTCGAGTTCCAGGACCTGTGCCTCGAGTTCGGGTACCTCGGCGGCAAAGCTGGAGTCGTCGGCGGCGAGTTCGCGCGCGGCATCCAGATCGTCCTGCGCCGACTTGAGCCTGGTGTACGTCGCCATGATCGGCGCGAGCTCGGCGAATCGCTTGCCCGCCTTGCGGGCCGCGGAAGCGTCGTTGTGCAGGGCCGGGTCCGCCAACTGCTGCTCCAGGCCGGCATGTTCGGCCAGGATGTCGTCGATGGCCGACGGCTGGGTGGTCCCTGCCATGATTCGCTCCGCTCTGCGTTCTTTCGGGAATGGGCACAAAAAAGCCGACGCCCGGCCTGCAATTATCGCAGGACGGGCGTCGGCGGAACAGCTAGGACTCTGCAGATTCCTTGGCTGCGCCCTTGCCGGCGCGCTTGCCGTAGCGAGCCTCGAAGCGGGCGACACGTCCACCGGTGTCGAGGATCTTCTGCTTGCCGGTGTAGAACGGGTGGCACTGCGAGCAGACCTCGACGTTGATACGTCCGGTCTCCTTGGTGCTGTGGGTCTCGAAGGTGTTTCCGCAACCGCACACCACGGTGGTGGCCACGTAGTTGGGGTGAATGCCTGACTTCATGGTGTCCCTTTCAATGGTCGCCGGGTCGCCTTCGCCGTTCGAAGACGTGAACCGGAACCGGACTCAGCCGCTCAGTATGCCAGATCGCAGGTTCGCGATCCCAATCGGCATTTGTGCTTGCGGTGTGGTCAACGCGGGTGGTCCGCGTTTTGTTCCACGGTGATTCTCGAGGGAAAACAGCGGGGCCCGGCGACCGAGAGTCGCCGGGCCCCGCGTCGGGTCGAGATCAGTCGTCGATCGCGCCCGGAGCAGTCTTCGACACCTGCATGAGGAACTCGATGTTGCTCTTGCTCTTCTTGAGGCGGTCGATCAGCAGATCGATGGCCTGGTGCGAGTCGAGACCCGAGAGCACGCGCCGGAGCTTGTGCAGCACCGCCGCCTCGTCCGGGCTGAGCAGCAGCTCGTCCTTACGCGTACCCGACGGGTTCACGTCCACGGCCGGGAACACACGACGTTCCGCGATCTTGCGGTCGAGCTTCAGCTCGGCGTTACCGGTGCCCTTGAACTCCTCGAAGATCACGGTGTCGCCGGTGGAACCGGTCTCGACCATGGCCGTCGCGATGATCGTGAGCGAACCGCCGTTCTCGATGTTGCGCGCAGCACCGAGGAAACGCTTCGGCGGATACAGCGCGGTCGAGTCGACACCACCGGAGAGGATGCGTCCCGAGGCCGGCGACGAGTTGTTGTACGCACGGCCGAGGCGGGTGATCGAGTCGAGGAGGACGACGACGTCCTTGCCCGCCTCCACCAGACGCTTCGCACGCTCGATGGCCAGCTCGGCGACCGAGGTGTGGTCTCCCGGCGGACGGTCGAAGGTCGAGGAGATGACCTCGCCCTTCACCGAACGCTGCATGTCGGTGACCTCTTCGGGACGCTCGTCGACCAGCACGACCATGAGGTAGCACTCGGGGTTGTTGGTCGCGATGGCGTTGGCGATGGCCTGCAGAACGCTGGTCTTACCGGCCTTCGGCGGGCTCACGATCAGCGCACGCTGTCCCTTGCCGATCGGCATCACCAGGTCGATGACACGCGTCGTCAAGATGTTCGGCGTCGTCTCCAGACGCAGCCGCTGATTCGGGTACAGCGGGGTGAGCTTGCCGAACTCGGGGCGCTTCTTGGCCGCTTCCACGTCGCCACCGTTGACGGTGTCGATGCGGACCAGCGGGTTGAACTTCTGGCGCTGGTTGCCCTGCTCGCCTTCGCGTCCGACCCGGACGGCGCCGGTGATGGCGTCGCCGCGGCGGAGACCGTTCTTGCGGATCAGGTTCATCGACACGTAGACGTCGTTCGGTCCGGCCAGGTAGCCGGAGGTCCGCACGAACGCGTAGTTGTCGAGGACGTCCAGGATGCCGGCGACCGGCTGCAGGACGTCGTCCTCGCGGATCTCGGTCTCGCGGGCGTCACCGCCGCCGCCTTCGCCGCGGTCGCGTCCACGACGACGTTCGCGGAAGCGACGTCCGCGGCGTCCGCGACCGCCTTCCTCGTCGTCGCCCGGGCGGTTGTCGTTGGTGCGCGGGCCGTTGCTGCCCTGGCTGCGGTCGCCACGGTTGTCGCGATCGCCCCGGTCACCGCGTTCGCCCCGGTCACCGCGGTCACCGCGGTCGCCGCGGTCACCACGAGTGTCGCCACGATCACCGCGGTCGCCGCCCCGCTCACGTCGGCTGCGGTCGCCGCCCTGTTCGCCGGCCCCGTCCTGCTTGGCCGGCTTCTCGGCGGAATCCTGACGGTCGTCGGCCTGCTTGCGCTCGGCCTGCTGCGTGTCGGTGGCATTCGCCGAGGCGGTGTCCTGAGCGTTGCCGCCCTGGTCACCCTGCTCGGGTGCGCCTGCCCGACGCGCGGATCCGCGGCGCTGACGCCCGCGACGGCCGCCTTCGGCGGTGTCGGAGTCGGCGGCTGCGCCGTCGCCCGTCGCGGGTTCGGCCGACTTGGGCTCGGCGGTCTTCTCCGTGGTCTCCGCCTGCGGAGTCACTTCGAGTTCGGTCTGAGCGGACTGTTCGCGCTTCGCGCGCGTGGCCCGGGTCCGGGGAGCGGCTTCGGTCGCGGCAGCGGCCGGGGCGGAAGTGCCGCCCTGACGCTCCTTGATCGCGGCGATCAGGTCGCCCTTGCGCATCCCCGAAATGCCCTTGATGCCCAGCTCACCTGCGAGAGTGCGGAGCTCGGTGAGCACCATTCCGGACAGCCCGGCACCCCGGCGCGCCTCGGCGCGCTTGGTGGAGGCTGTCACGGCACCGGTGCCGGGTGCGGTCGATGACGCCTGTGAAGAGTCGCCTGCCTGCGCGCCAACGGTATCCACCGAGGAGGCGCGCACAGGAGCGGCGATGAGGTCCGTATCGGTCACGGAGGTCCTTTCCTTCCCTCACTCGCGCTGCGCAGAGTCGAGGGTTCGTCCCGTAATTCGGTTTCGAATACCGAATTCGGATGTGCCGTACGTAGTTGCATGTGAAGAACTGCCGGCTTGCCCGCCATCACATCACCTTTGAAACAGGCGCGTACTCGCAATCCCTACACGACAGATAGTGCGGAGGATCGTGCCAGGAGCCGTCAACCCCGATTGACCTGGAGTAATTGCCCTGGTGAAGCACCGGCGTCTGATGCGCACGATGTACGGACATTGCCCAGGATAGCTGTGAACGACCGTAGGGGCAAGGAGACGCCCCTACGGCGTGTCAGCTGGTCCGGACGCCGTCCGCCACGTCCAGTTCGAGAACCTGCAACCCCTCGGCCTCGGCCTGCGCTCGAAGATCCACGGGGAAAGGCTCCGTGGTCAATGCGAGGACGGTCGGTCCGGCTCCCGAGACGGTGGCGGCGATACCCGCCTTGCGGAGGACGGCGATCCATCGCGTCGTGAGCGGGAGAGCCGGAGCGCGCTGCGTCTGATGCAGTCGGTCCTCGGTGGCCGCCATCAGGAGGTCGGGACGCTCTGTGAGCGCCACCACAGCGAGGGCCCCGCGGCTGACGTTGAACGCCGCGTCCCGGTGGGGAACCGTCTCGGGCAACAGACCCCGCGTGTGGGCGGTCGACGAGCGCTCCCCCGGCACGAGAGCGACGACGCGGATCGCGGGATGGACCTTCAGCGCGACCGCCGAGTAGATGTCGGTGGCCGCGGGCGCTCCGTCGGTCTGCTCGCCCGCGCAACTCCACGACACCACGGCACCGCCGAGCACGCTCGCCGACGCGTTGTCGGGGTGCCCTTCGAATTCGGACGACAGCTGGACGAGCTGATCGAGCGACAGTCCGAGTTCGGGGTCGAGCTTGATCGCCAGGCCGTTGGCGGCCGCCAGCCCCCCGACGACGGCGGAGGCCGACGAACCCAGGCCCCGAGAATGGGGTATCGCGTTGCGGCACACCACATCCAGGCCTTCAGCCCACACACCCGCCGATTCCAGGCCACGTTCGATGGCCCGGACCACGAGATGGGACGGACCCCACGGCACGTCGTCGGCACCCTCGCCTTCGACCCGGATCTTCAGCCCCGAACCCGTGGTGGTCACGGTGATCTCGTCGTACAGTCCGAGCGCGATGCCCAGCGTGTCGAAGCCCGGGCCGAGGTTGGCGCTCGACGCAGGCACGCGGGCGGTCACGGTGAGGCCCGTGGGGAGGGTCTGTGTCATGGCAGCGGTGTGGTCCTGCGGCGTGGTGGGCGTGGGCGCCACCACTACGCCAGCTCGAGGGCCGACGCGACCGCGACAGGATCGACCGGGATCGGTTGAACCTCAGGCATACCCGCCAACGCCGTGTCGGGGTCCTTGAGGCCGTTACCGGTGACCGTGCAGACGACGGTCAGCCCCGAGTCCAGCCAGCCCTCCTTGCGGGCGGCGAGCAGACCTGCGACGCTCGCGGCCGAGGCGGGCTCGACGAACACCCCTTCGGTCCTGGCGATCAGCCGGTACGCCTCGAGGATCTCGTCGTCGGTCGCGGCCCGGAAGGCGCCGTGCGACTCTTCCTTGGCGGTGACCGCGCCGTTCCAGGACGCGGGCGAGCCGATGCGGATCGCGGTCGCGATCGTCTCCGGGTCCTTCACCGGTGCGCCGTGGACGAGCGGGGCGGCGCCGGCGGCCTGGACGCCGAGCATGCGCGGCTTCACGCTGGTGAGCCCGTCCGCGTAGTACTCGGAGTACCCGCGCCAGTACGCGGTGATGTTGCCCGCGTTGCCGACCGGGAGCACGTGCACGTCGGGGGCCTTGCCCAGTGCGTCGCAGATCTCGAAGGCCGCGGTCTTCTGGCCCTCGATGCGGACCGGGTTGACCGAGTTCACGAGCCCGATCGTGGGGAACTCCGCGGTGGTCTTGCGGGCCAGTTCGAGACAGTCGTCGAAGTTACCCTGCACCTGGATGATCCGCGCGCCGTGCATGACGGCCTGCGCGAGCTTGCCCATCGCAATCTTGCCCTGGGGCACCAGCACGGCGCAGGTCATCTTCGCCTTCGCGGCGTACGCGGCGGCGGAAGCGGACGTGTTACCCGTGGACGCGCACAGAACAGCCTGCTGGCCGCGGGCGAGCGCGTCGGTGACGGCCATCGTCATGCCGCGGTCCTTGAACGAACCGGTCGGGTTGAGCCCCTCGACCTTCAGGTAGACGTCGCAACCGGTGAGTTCCGAGAGGTGCCCGGCGGGCAGCAGCGGGGTACCGCCCTCGCGCAGGGTGACCGTCTTCCAGTTCGGTCCGATGGCGAGGCGGTCGCGGTAAGCCTCGATCAGCCCCGGCCAGGGGATGTGAACGGGGTTACGGGTGCCGGTCATTGTTCGGTGCCTTCCAGTCGCAGCACGCTGGTCACAGCGGTGACGAATTCGAGTTTGCTCAGTGCCTCAACGGTTTCCGACAGAGCAGAATCCGTCGCGACGTGGGTCACGACGACGAGGCGGGCACCGTCGCCGGCGCCTTCCTGCCGCACGGTGGAGATGCTGACGCCGTGCTGCGAGAATTCGGCAGCCACCGCCGACAGGACCCCGGCCTTGTCCGTCACCTGCATGTTGACGTAGTAGCGCGTGGGGATGTCGCCGATCGGCGCGATCTTCAGCTTGGCGTACTTGGACTCGCGGGGTCCGCGGCCACCGTTCACCTTGTTGCGCGCGGCCATCACCAGGTCGCCCATCACGGCCGACGCGGTGGGGGCGCCGCCTGCGCCCTGCCCGTAGAACATCAGGCGTCCGGCGTTCTCCGCCTCGACGACGACAGCGTTGAACGCACCGTTGACCGAGGCCAGCGGATGTTCCAGCGGCACGAGCGCCGGGTAGACCCGCGCGGAGATCCGCTCCTTGCCCTCGGGGGTGGTGATCCGCTCGCAGATGGACAGCAGCTTGATCGTGCAGTCGAGTGCACGAGCCGACGTCAGGTCGGCCGCGGTGATCTTGGAGATCCCCTCGCGGTACACGTCGGCGGCCGTGACCCGGGTGTGGAATGCGATCGACGCGAGGATCGCCGCCTTGGCGGCGGCGTCGTAGCCCTCCACGTCGGCGGTCGGATCGGCCTCGGCGTATCCCAGGCGTCCGGCCTCGGCGAGGGTCGCGGCGTAGTCCGCGCCGGTCTCGTCCATCGCCGACAGGATGAAGTTGGTGGTTCCGTTCACGATTCCGGCGACCTTGTTCACCCGGTCACCGGCGAGGGACTGGATGAGCGGGCGGATCACGGGGATCGCGCCGGCCACGGCGGCCTCGAAGTAGAGGTCGACGTTGTGCAGTTCCGCGGCCTCGGCCAGTTCACCCGTGTGATCGGCGAGCAGCGCCTTGTTGGCGGTGACGACGGACTTGCCGGAGTTGAGCGCCGAGAGGATCAGCTTGCGGGGCAGGTCCATGCCGCCGATCACCTCGACGACGAGGTCGACGTCGTCGCGGGCCACGAGTGACTCCGCGTCGGTGGTCTGCAACTCCTCGGGAATTCCGCGGTCCTTGCCGGGGCGGCGCACGGCCACTCCGCGCAGTTCCAGCGGGGCACCGACGCGAGCCTCGAGGTCTTCGCTGTGCTCCCGCAGGATGCGCACGACCTCGCTCCCGACGTTGCCGAGGCCGAGGACGGCCACACCGATAGCGCGATGCGCCGATTCGCTCGTCACTCCTGTACCTCCAAGCTCAGCAGGTCTTCCACGGTTTCCCTCCGGAGGATCACGCGCGACTGTCCGTCGCGCACCGCCACCACGGCAGGGCGGGCGAGCAGGTTGTACCTGCTCGACATCGAATAGCAGTATGCACCGGTGGCCGCGACGGCGAGCAAATCGCCGGCGTCGATGTCCTCGGGCATCCAGGTGTCGCGGATCACGACGTCGCCGGACTCGCAGTGCTTACCGACGACGCGGGACACCACCGGTGCCGCGTCGCTGACCCGCGAGACCAGTTTGGCCTCGTACTCCGCCTGGTACAGCGCGGTACGGATGTTGTCGCTCATTCCGCCGTCGACGCTGATGTACCGGCGGGTGAGGTTGGCGCCGACGGTGACGTCCTTGATGGTGCCGACCTCGTACAGCGTCACCGTGCCGGGTCCGGCGATCGCGCGTCCGGGTTCGACGGCCAGCGTCGGCTCCGGCAGACCGGCGAGCGCCGACTCGTTGCGCACGATGTCGCCGAGTTTGGCGGCGAGCTGGTCGACCGGCGGCGGGTCGTCGGTGGGGACGTAGGAGATTCCCATGCCGCCGCCGAGGTCGATGATCGAGATCTGGGCGGTCTTGTCCACGCCGAACTCCGCGACGACGTCCCGCAGCAGCCCGATCACGCGGTGTGCGGCCAACTCGAAGCCGTCGACGTCGAAGATCTGCGAGCCGATGTGGCTGTGGAGTCCGACCAGCCGCAGATTGTCGGCGGCGAAGACCCGGCGGACCGCGTCGATCGCCTTTCCGCCCGCGAGCGAGAACCCGAACTTCTGGTCCTCGTGGGCCGTGGAGATGAATTCGTGGGTGTGTGCCTCGACTCCGACCGTCACGCGGATCAGAACGTCCTGCAGCACACCGGCTTCGGCGGCCACCTTGTCGAGGCGGTCGATCTCCGTGGCGGAGTCGAGCACGATGTGCCCGACCCGGGCCGACACGGCGGCGTTCAGCTCGGCGACCGATTTGTTGTTGCCGTGCATGGCAATTCGCTCCGCCGGGAATCCGGCGTGCAGGGCGACCGCCAGTTCACCGCCCGACGCGACGTCCAGGGACAGGCCCTCGTCGGCGACCCAGCGGGCGATCTCGCCGCACAGGAACGCCTTGGACGCGTAGTGCACCTTGGCGGTGGGCCCGAACGCACGGGCCATGTCGCGGCAGCGGGACCGGAAGTCGTCCTCGTCGACCACGAACAATGGGGTGCCGTACTTCTCGGCCAGTTCGGTGACCGGGATGCCCGCCAGGCTGACGACTCCGTCCGCGGCGCGGTGCGCGTTGCGGGGCCACACCTCGGGAGAGAGTGCGGCGAATGCGGCCGCGTCGGCGGGACGTTCGGGCAGACCGGGTGCGTGCAGCTGTTCGGCGTGCTTGGGACCTGCGGGGTGCGCGTTCACATCTGCTCCGGTGCGCTGACGCCGAGCAGGGCCAGCCCGTTGGACAGGACCTGACGGGATGCGCCGCACAACGCCAGTCGCGCGATGTGCAGCGGGCCGATTTCCTCGTCGCCCTGGGGCAGGATCCGGCAGGCGCCGTAGAACCGGTGATAGGCACCGGCCAGCTCCTCGAGATACCGCGCAATGCGGTGCGGCTCACGCAGATTCGCGGCACTGGTGACGACGCGCGGGTACTCGCCGAGGGTGCGGATCAGATCGCCCTCCTGCTCCGAGACGAGCAGTGAGAAGTCGGGATCCGTGACCGCGACACCGAGGTCGGCGGCGTTGCGGGCGATGGCCGACAGGCGGGCGTGCGCGTATTGCACGTAGTACACCGGGTTCTCGTTGCCGGTGCTCGTCCACAGTTCGAGGTCGATGTCGATGCTCGAATCCACCGACGACCGGATCATCGCGTACCGCGACGCGTCGACGCCGATCGCCTCGACGAGGTCGTCGAGGGTGATGACCGTCCCGGCGCGCTTGCTCATCTTCACGGCCACACCGTCGCGGACGAGGTTCACCATCTGGCCGATCAGCACCTCGACGGTGTCGGGGTCGTCGCCGAACGCGGCCGCAGCCGCCTTGAGCCGGCCGATGTACCCGTGGTGGTCGGCACCGAGCATGTAGATGCACAGGTCGAAGCCGCGGGAGCGCTTGTCCTGGAAGTAGGCGATGTCACCGGCGATGTACGCCGCGTTGCCGTCGCTCTTGATGACGACGCGGTCCTTGTCGTCGCCGAAGTCGGTGCTCTTGAGCCACCAGGCGCCGTCCTCCTGGAACAGGTTGCCGGAGTCCTTGAGCGTCTCGACGGCCTTCTCCACCGCACCGGACTCGAACAGCGAGTTCTCGTGGAAGTAGACGTCGAAGTCGACGCCGAACTCGTGCAGGGTGCGCTTGATGTGGGCGAACATCAGGTCGACGCCGATGGCGCGGAAGACTTCCTGCTGCTCGCCCGCGGGCAGTTCCAGCACGTCGGGGCGCTGCTGCTGCACCTGGGTGGCGATGTCGGCGATGTACGCGCCCGCGTAGCCGTCCTCGGGGGCGGGTTCGCCCTTGGCGGCCGCGATCAGCGAGCGGGAGAACCGGTCGATCTGGGCGCCGTGGTCGTTGAAGTAGTACTCGCGGGTGACTGCCGCGCCCTGGGTGGACAGGATCCGGCCCAGCGCGTCGCCCACGGCCGCCCAGCGCGTTCCACCGAGGTGGATGGGGCCGGTGGGGTTGGCCGAGACGAACTCGAGGTTGATCTTCTTGCCGTCGAGCGTGTGTCCGGACCCGAACGCGGCACCCTCCTCGAGGATCTTCGCGACGATCGCGCCCTGCGCGTCGGCGGCCAGGCGGATGTTGAGGAATCCCGGGCCCGCGATGTCGGCGCTGTCGATGCCCGCGGCCGCGGTCAGCGCCTCGGCGAGCCAGCCGGCCAGCTCACGCGGGTTGGTACCGACCTTCTTGGCCACCTGCATCGCGACGTTGGTGGCGTAATCGCCGTGCTCGGGATTGCGCGGACGCTCGACCGTGAGAGTTTCGGGAAGCACGGACACGTCGAGTCCGCGTTCGGCGAGCACTTTCGCGGCGGTTCCGCGGAGCAGTTCGGCAAGGTCAGCTGGAGTCACAGGTATCTATCCTATGGCCAACGCGTCCCGGGCGGTGATCCGCCTTCCCGCGAGTCCCGCCGCGGGCCCGGCGACCGCCGGCGAGCGTGGCCGCGGCCACTCTCCCAGGTTGCGCTCAGGGTGGGAAAGTACAGTGGTGTCGCCCTGAGTCCCGGCCCTCAGCTTCCGGTTACCGGGGGTCGAGCGCCCGTAACCCACACACCGAAAGATCACAATCGATGCCAAGCGGTTCGGAAAGTCGCGGTCCCGATAAGAACTCGGGCGCGAAGTCGGCGAAGGCCATCAAGGCCGCCAAGAAGAGGAGCGGCGGCGCGAAAGTCAAGGGTGGCGCGTCCGCTCCGCGGACCATCCCCTGGCTGACGATCGGCGCCGGAGCTGCCGTTCTCGCACTCGTGGCGATCCTCGCGATCAACCTGGTCCCCAAGTACCAGGCCAAGGAAGAAGCCGCGAAGTACGCACCGAGCGCCGAGAATCCCGACCCGTCGGTCAACATCGACGGCGTCGTCAAGGTCGACTACCCGGCCGGCATCCACATCCAGCCGACGCAGCGCGTCGCGTACGACCAGTCGCCCCCGTTCGGTGGCCCGCACGACGCCATCTGGGCGACGTGCACCGGCACGGTCTACCCGAACGCGATCCGCACCGAGAACGCCGTGCACTCGCTCGAGCACGGCGCCGTGTGGATCGCCTACAACCCGGACGAGCTGTCCGCCGACCAGGTCGAGACGCTGAAGGACAAGGTGGACGGCGAGACGTACACGCTGATGTCGCCGTTCCCGGGCCTCGACAGCCCGGTCTCGCTGCAGTCGTGGGGGCACCAGCTGAAGCTGGACAGCGTCGACGACGAGCGCATCGACCAGTTCATCACCGCGCTGCGGATCAACAAGAACACCTACCCGGAGGTCGGCGCGAGCTGCTCGTCCATCCCGGGCTCCGGTTTCGACCCCGACAACCCGCCGCCGTTCGACCCGAGCGCACCCGGCGCGGACGCGGTGCCGATGGACGGTGGCGGTATCAGCCCCGACCAGTCCGAGTCCGGTGGCGCGGGGGCGCAGCTGCCCAGCGGCATGCAGCTCCCGAGCGACCTGCAGCTGCCGTCCGATCTGCAGCAGGCGCCGGCTGAGGGCGGCAATGGCTAGTTCAGCCGAACCCGCAGCCAATCCAGCCCCGTCCCGGCCCAGTCAGCGCACAGCGCTGCTGGTCATCGGGCTGATCGGCGCCATCGCCCTCGGATTCGCGCTCGGGTTCCTCGCCCGGCTTCCGCTCGAGGACTCCGGCGCCCCGGTTCCCGAGGCCGGTTCCGTCGACGTCGGATTCGCGCAGGACATGAGCGTGCATCACAGCCAGGCGGTGGAGATGTCGGCGATCGCGCTGGCGGGCGCCACCGACCCGGCGGTGCGCGGCCTCGCGTACGACATCCTCACCACGCAGCAGAATCAGCTCGGGCAGATGCAGGGCTGGCTCGCGCTGTGGGATCAGCCGGCGCTGCCGTCCGGCGGCTACATGGGCTGGATGGAATCCGAGCACTCGGACGGTCACGACCACGGATCCGCCGACAGCGGGCACATGGGATCGATGTCGAAGATGCCGGGCATGGCGTCCTCGGAGGACATGGCCGCGTTGCGTCAGGCCACCGGTCCGGCCGTCGACGTCCTGTACCTCCAGCTGATGCTGCGTCACCACCAGGGCGGACTTCCGATGATGGAGTACGCGGCCCAGCACGCGTCGGAGGACGCGGTGCGCTCTCTCGCGCAGACGATGGTGGACACCCAGCAGAGCGAGTCGACGGTGATGACGAACATGCTCACCGCGAAGGGCGCTGCTCCCCTCCCGATGAACTGACTTCCGGCTTCACGACCACGTCCAGTCGCGCACCTCGGGCATGTCCTCGAGGTGCGCGACGACGTATTCGCCGTGCCGTTCGAGTTGCCGGAGGCAGAAATCGGCCAGTTCGCCGGCACCGGCCGGCTCTCTCCGCGTGCGTCGCAGCGCCTCGAGGACCAGGTGATAGCGGCTCATCCGGTTGAGCACGACCATGTCGAACGGTGTCGTCGTGGTGCCCTGTTCGCTGAAGCCGCGAACGTGGAACCGGTCCGGGGCGGGACGCCCGTGGATCAGCTCGTGGACGGCGCGCGAGTACCCGTGGAACGCGAACACCACGTCCGTGTCCGCGGTGAACAGGTCGAGGAACATGCGTGCGTCGAATCCGTGCGGGTGTTCGGTGGGGGTGAGCAACCCCATCAGGTCGACGACGTTGACCACCCGGGTGACCAGGTCCGGCGTGCGTTCGCGCAGCAACTGCGCCGCGGCGAGGATCTCCTGGGTCGGGACGTCCCCGGCGGCGGCGAGCACGACGTCCGGGTCGGCGCCCACCGCGCCTTCCGTCCCCGCCCACTCCCACACCGACGCCCCGGCCGCGCAGTGCGCATGCGCCTCCGCGAGGGTCAGGTACTGCAGGTGCGGCTGCTTGTCGACCACGATGAGATTGACGTGGTCGGTGCTGCGGAGGCAGTGGTCGGCGATGGAGAGCAGAGTGTTCGAGTCGGGTGGCAGCCAGATCCGGACGACATCCGGTGCGAGCGGGATGACGGCGTCGATCATGCCCGGGCCCTGATGACTGAACCCGTTGTGGTCGTTGCGCCAGCACGTGCTGGTCAGCAGGACGTTCAGCGACGCCACCGGTGCCCGCCACGGCAGATCCACCGCGTGCTGCAGCCACTTCGTGTGCTGGACGAGCATCGACACGCTCACCATCGCGAACGCCTCGTAGCTGGCGAACAGCCCGTGCCGCCCCGACAGCAGATATCCCTCCAGCCATCCCTCGCAGAGGTGCTCGCTGAGCACTTCCATCACCCGGCCGCGGGCCGACAGTCCGTCGTCGTAGTCGGTGACCGGCAGCTGCCAACAGCGGTCGGTCACCTCGAACACGGCGCCCAACCGGTTGCTGGCCGTTTCGTCCGGGCAGAACAGCCGGAAGTATCCACCGCCGTCGGGCGTGGTGGTGGCGGCGTACAGGTCGCGGAGCAGTTCCCCGAGCACCCGGGTGGTCTCGTGGAGGGTGGTGCCGGGCTTCTCGATCGCGAGCGCGTACTTCTCCAGCGGCGGCACGGGAAGATCGGCACGCAGGCGGCCGCCGTTCGCGTACGGCGACGAACCCATCCGCTTGTCGCCCTGCGGCGCGAGCCGCTCGAGGTCCGGAACGAGTGCGCCGGAGGAGTCGAACAGTTCACCGGGGCCGTAGGACCGCATCCACTCCTCGAGCTGACGCAGATGCGCCTCGTCGGTCCGCACCCCCGACAGCGGAACTTGATGCGCCCGGTGCGTGCCCTCGACGAGCACGCCGTCGACGGTGCGCGGACCGGTCCAGCCCTTCGGGGTCCGCAGCACGATTGCCGGCCACTTGGCTGCGCTGCGCCGGCCGGCCCGCGCCTCCCGCTGCAGGTCGGAGATCGCTGCGTGCGCGTCGGTGAGGGCGCGATGCAGCGCCGGGAAGACCTGCCTCGGGTCGTCGCCGGAGACGACGGTCGGCGCCCAACCCTGACCGCCGAGGAACGCCTCGATGTCCGCGTCGCTGTTGCGACCGTAGACGGTGGGCCCGGCGATCTTCGCTCCGTTGACGTGCAGGATCGGCAACACCGCTCCGTCACGTTCCGGATTGAGGAATGCGGGGAGTTTCCACGAACCGGACAGTGGTCCGGTCTCGGCCTCGCCGTCTCCGATCACGCACGCCACCAATAGGTTCGGGTGATCGAATGCCGCACCGGCGGCATGCGCGAGAGCGTAGCCGAGCTCGCCGCCCTCGTGGATGCTGCCCGGCGTCTGCACACTGACGTGACTCGGGATGCCACCCGGCGTCGAGAACTGCCGGCAGAGACGGTGGATACCGGCGGCATCGCGGGACACGCCCGGGTACACCTCCGAGTACGTCCCCTCCAGGTACGTGGCGGCGACGAGCGCAGGGCCACCGTGTCCGGGACCCGTCACGTAGAGACAGTCGGTGTCGGTCCGGCGGATGAGACGGTTCAGCAGGGCGTAGATCATCGACAGACCCGGGCTCGTCCCCCAGTGCCCGAGGAGCCGGGGTTTGATGTGTTCGGGGCGCAGCGGCGCACGCAGAAGCGCGTTGTCCTGCAGGTAGATCTGCGCGACCGTCAGATAGTTGGCCGCTGCCCACCACCGCAGGTCCAGATCGAGGTCGGAATCGGAATAGTGCCCGTCGGAGTCCTGCGACCCGACCTGCCGTCCATCGGTCATTCTCGACCCCTCCCCGAGAGTTCGCGAGCGTCCACGTCCTCCCGACACTAGGCGTGTTCGGGCCGCTACCGGGGCGAGTCCGCGAAGTAGGGGGACCGATTTGGTCGATCCCACTACCCATGCGCTACGATTGGCCAGCCCAATCGGCACACCGGATTTCCGGTGCGCCCCCGTAGCTCAGGGGATAGAGCGTTCGCCTCCGGAGCGAAAGGTCGCAGGTTCGAATCCTGCCGGGGGCACCACGAGGAATTGCGTCGCCTGTCGCGGCGCAGCCTTTCTCTCTGGTGCTACCAGTCTTCCCCGAGTGATCTCCTCGGGCTTTGTCGAGAGCTGCAGCCGCGCCGGCAGATGCCGCGCACATCGATCGAACGCTGGCCTCCTCCATTGCGGGTTCCGCGGCAACAACTCTCTGCCGAAGACTCTCTCCGGCAGTGTCGACCAAGGGACACCCTGTGCAGCAACACCGCTCTCATCCACTCACCCTCGGCGTCGTCGCGCGTTCGAGCAAAACCGACGAACGCCGGCTCCCGATCCACCCGCTCCACTTCGACCGGATCGACCCCGACCTCCGTGGCCGCATCCATCTCGAGTACGGCTACGGAGAGCCCTTCGGCGTGTCCGACGAGCAGCTGGCCCTGTCGGTGGGCGGTCTGCGCACCCGGGAGCAGCTGATCGAGCACAACGACGTCCTCCTGCTGCCCAAACCTCTCGCGAAGGATCTGGCGGACCTGCGTGACGGCCAGATCCTGTGGGGGTGGCCGCACTGCGTCCAGGACACGGAGCTCACCCAGGTGGCCGTCGATCGCCACCTCACGTTGATCGCGTTCGAGGCCATGAACCACTGGAGCGTCGAGGGGTCGTTCCAGCTCCATGTCTTCCACAAGAACAACGAGCTCGCCGGATACAGCTCGGTGCTGCACGCCCTGTCGATCGCGGGTTCGACCGGCGACTACGGCCGCCGTCTCCGCGCCGTGGTCCTCGGCTTCGGTGCCACCGCCCGCGGCGCCGTCACCGCGCTGAACGCCCTGGGCATCCACGACGTCCACGTCGTCACCCAGCGCGGGGTCACCGCCGTGAGCTCGCCGATCCACTCCGCGGAGATCGTGCAGTTCGATCACGACGACGCCGATCCGCGCCGCAGCCACGTCACCACGGACGAGGGCCGGATGCCGCTCGCCGGATTCCTCGCCCGGCACGACATCATCGTCAACTGCGTCCTGCAGGACACGGAGTCGCCGCTGACGTTCCTGATCGACTCGGACGTCGAGACCCTCCTGCCCGGCAGCCTCGTCGTCGACGTGTCCTGCGACGAGGGAATGGGCTTCAGCTGGGCCCGGCCCACGTCGTTCGCCGATCCGACGTTCATGATCGGTGAGAACGTCCGCTACTACGCGGTCGATCACAGCCCGTCCTACCTGTGGAATTCGGCGACGTGGGAGATCAGCGAGGCCCTGCTCCCGCACCTGGGGACGGTCCTCGACGGACCCGCCGCCTGGGACCGCAGCGACACGATCCGGCGGGCCGTCGAGATCCGCGACGGGGTCGTGCAGAACCCCCGGATCCTGTCGTTCCAGCACCGCGCGGCGGACTACCCGCACCCCGTTCTCGCCTGATCGTCGGAACGAACGGGACGGCGGCGGGCTCAGGCCGGGGTGCTGCGGCGCATTTCGCGTCGGAGGATCTTCCCACTGGCCGTCTTGGGCAGTTCGTCGACGATCTCGACGCGCCTCGGGGCCTTGTAGCTCGCCAGCCGCTCCCGGCAGTACTCGACGAGGTCGTCCGTCTCGACCGTCTGCCCGGGGCGGAGGCTGACGAACGCGGCGACGGTCTCGCCGCGGTAGCTGTCCGGCTCGCCGACGACGGCGGCCTCCCGGACTGCCGGGTGCCGGTACAGGACGTCCTCGACCTCGCGCGGCCAGACCTTGAACCCGGACGCGTTGATCATGTCCTTCTTGCGATCGACGACGTACACCCAGCCCTGGGCGTCCATGAAGCCCACATCGCCGGTGAGCAACCGGCCGCCGGGCAGCGACTGCGCCGTGGCGTCCGGTTCGTTCCAGTACGCGGGCACGACCATCGGCCCGTCGACGGCGATCTCCCCGACTTCGAGCGGGTCGAGGTCGTGCCCGTCCTCCCCGACGATCCGGATCACGGCGGACGGAAGGGGCAGGCCGATCGCCAGCGTGCCCGACGACGGATCGACCGGCGCCTCCAGGTTCGGCGGGACGACGACGCACGGTGCGCTGGTCTCGGTGAGCCCGTAGCCGTTGCGGATGTACTTCCCGGTCAGCTCCCGGAACCGTTCGACGATGGCAGGGGGTAGCGGGGCGCCACCGGACATCACGGCCTCCAATGAAGCGAAGCGCTCACCGGAGAAGTCGGGGTGGGCCATCAGCGCCATGTAGGCGGTGGACGGGCCGACCATGAACACCGGCCGCTCCCGCTCGAGGGCGTCGAGGACGACCCCTGCGTCGAACCGGTACGCGAGGATCAGCGGCGACGCCAGGTCGATCGCGGTGAGCAACTGGCACACCATGCCCGTGATGTGGAACAGCGGTGCGAGCGCGAAGATCGGCGAACCGGCGGGCTTGCTCTCGTACAGGCGCAGGATCGAACTGTTGACGGTGAGATTCCGGTGGGTGTTGGTCGCTCCCTTGGGGACTCCACTCGTTCCGGACGTGTAGGACACGAGCGCGACGTCGTCCGGGACCAGACCGGGATCCGGCACGCCGGCCCCCGCGCGCGCCCGGGCCACCTCGAGCAGGTCCGGCACGCCCTCGGCGCGCACCCGGGTCACGCCCCCGAACACCCGTGGGTCGCCGGACGTCTGGATGTCGAGTTCGCTCGCGGTCAGCGCGATCCGCACCCCCGCGGCGGATGCCCGCTCCGCCACCCGATCGGCCCACGCGTTCTCGCTGCACACGATCGCGGTGACTCCGGCGTCGGTGAGGATGTGAGAAAGCTCGTCCCGGTACATCGGGTTCAGCGGGACGACGACACCGCCCGCCTTCCACGTGCCGAGCAACGCCAGCACGAACTGCGGGACGTTCTGCAGGTAGATCGCGAGCCGGTCGCCCTTCCCGAATCCGTTCTCGGTGAGGTAGGCGGCCACACCGTCGCTGAGTTCGTCGACCTCGCGGTAGTCGAGGGTGCCCCCGAGGTACCGGATGGCCGACCCGTCCGGGGCGGATTCGACCGCGGCCGAGAACATGTCGAGCGCTGTCCGGGCGGGGATCTCCCCCACGGAACGCGTGTTCTCGTCGTACCGATCCATCCAGGGCCTGTCGTCGTACCAGCTCATCGCGGCCGTACCGCCTCTCGCTCGTTCCGTGTTCCGACTGTCTGACGTGCTGTTCAGCGTGTTCCCGACAACCCGCCGTCGACGGGGACGACGGTGCCGGTGAGGTAGGCCCCGGCACGCGAGGAGAGGAAGATCGCGGTGCCCGCGACGTCTTCCGGAGTGCCGACCCGGCCGAGCGGGACCGATCCCTCGACCGCCTCCTTCCGCTCCGGATCGTCCAGGACGAAGGCCATCATCTTGCTCGGAAACGGTCCGGGGGCAATGGCATTGACGGTGATCCGCTCGGCGGCCAGTGTCGCTGCGAGCTTGCGGGTCAGCATGTGGACCGCGGCCTTGCTCGCCCCGTACGAGAAGTTCTCGCTACCCGACACCACGAGTCCGTCGATCGATCCGATGTTGATCACCCGGGCGGGGTCACCGTCCGTCGCCGCGGCCCGCAGACTCGGCAGCAACGCCTGGGTGAGCATGAACACGCCCTTGACGTTGATGTCGAAGATCTTGTCGAAACCGGCGGCCGGGAAATCGTCGACCGGCGCACCCCACGTCGCTCCGGCGTTGTTCACCAGGACGTCCAGCCGGGGCGACACCTCGGCGACCCGCGCGACGAGGCCCTCGATCCCCTCCTCGGTGGACAGGTCGGCGGGGTGTGCGTGACACGTCCCCGGCCCGGCGGCGGACAGTTCGGCCGCGGCCTTCTCGCACGCCTCGGCCTTGCGGGCGGAGATGATCACGGTAGCCCCGGCCAGGACGAATCCTTGCGCGATCATCCGGCCGATACCCCGCGAACCTCCGGTGACCACCACGGTCTTGCCTGCGACGTCGAACAGCGAACCGATGTCCATGTGCGTTCCCTTCAGGGTTGGAAGACGAGGCGGCCGACGGTGCTGCCGTCACCGAGCCGGCCGATGCCGTCGGCGACGTCCGCGAGCGAGAGCCGCTCGCTGATGAGCGGCGTGATCGCACCGGAGTCGGCGAGACGGGTCAGTTCCTCGTGGCAGTCGGCGATCGCCTGCTGGTTGTACTGCTTGTACAGACCCCAGTGCAGGCCGATGATCGAGTAGTTCTTGATCAGGGCGTGATTGAGGCCGGGTGTCGGGATGGTGCCGCCGGCGAAACCGATGATCAGGATCCGGCCTTCGAACGCGATGCACTTGGTGGACTTCGCGTAGGCGTCGCCGCCGACCGGGTCGTAGACGACGTCCGCGCCGCGTCCGCCGGTGAATTCCTTGACCAGCGGAACGAAATCGTCGGTGTGCCGGTCGATCACCAGATCCGCCCCCAGCCGGCGGCAGTACTCGACCTTGTCGGAGCCTCCGACGACGCCGATCACCTTCGCTCCGGCAGCCTTGCCCAATTGCACTGCGGCGCTGCCCACTCCGCCCGCGGCGGCATGGACGAGCAGCGTCTCCCCCGGCTTCAGCTGGGTGCGCCGGTGCAGGGCGAACCAGCTCGTCTGGTAGCCGATGCTCAACGCCGACGCCTCGGCGTCGTCGAGCGCGGACGGGGCGGCGAACGTGTTGGCCTCGTCCATCACGGCCATCTGGGCGAATCCGCCGCCGGGCAGGTTGGGGTTGCCGATCACCCGGTCGCCGACGGCGAAGCGGGTCACGCCGTCACCGACCTCCAGCACGTCACCGCACAGCTCGACTCCGGGTGTGAACGGCAGCGGCGGCTTGATCTGGTATTCGCCGCGGCACAGCAGCACGTCGGGGAAGTTCGCCGGTGCGGCGAGAACCTTCACCAGCACCTGGCCGGGGCCTGCCGTCGGATCCGGGACCTCCTCGAGTTGCAGCGCGGTGCGCGGCTCGCCGAGTTCGTGGACACGCCATGCCTTCATGGATTGCTTCCTGACTGTCGGTGGTGCGGCTCGGGTTACGCGGGCAGGTCGATCAGGTCGGCGAGGCGCGCGCGGTGACGGTAGGCGGTGCCGAACGCGAGCTGATCGCTCTTCGCCCTCTTCAGATACAGGTGCGCGGGGTATTCCCACGTCATGCCGATCCCGCCGTGCAGCTGGACGCACTCCTCGGCGGCGTGGACGGCGACGTCACTGCAGTACGCCTGCGCGACGGCAGCCGCGACCTCGGCGTCCGCGTCGCCCCGGGCGGCAGTGTCCGCGGCGTAGCGGGCAGCGGCGGCCGCGGAGGTGACCTCGAGCCACAGGTCGGCGAGGCGGTGCTTGATCGCCTGGAACGACCCGACGGCGCGGCCGAACTGGGTTCGCTCCTTGACGTACGCCAGGGTCGTCTCGAAGCACCACTGCGCAAGCCCGAGTTGCTCGGAGGCGAGCAGTGCGGCACCGACGACGAGGGCGTCACGGACCGCCGCCGCGGCGTTGCCGTCGTCAATGCGGGTGGATGCGGCGGCGTCGAACGAGACATCCGACAGTGGCCGGGTCATGTCGAGCGCGAGCACGGAAATGACCGAGACGCCGGCGGTGCCGGCGGGAACCGTGTGCAGTTCGAGTCCACCCGGACCCTCGACCGGCACGATCAGGATGTCGGCCTCCGAGACGCCCGCGACACTGGTAACGGTGCCGGTCAGGGCGTCGCCGTCCCGGCGCACGGTCGGGGTGAACCGGCCCGGTGCGGTCGCGAGCCCGACCGTGAGCGCACCGGTGGTCGTCCCGTCGGCGAGTGCGCCGACCGTTCGCGAGTCTCCCGCCTTCAGCAGCGCGACCGTCGCGAGTACGGCGCTGGAAAGGTACGGGACGGGCGCGACGGCACGTCCGATCTCCTCCATGACCACCGCAGCCTCGCGTGCGGTCGCGCCGGCGCCGCCCAGGTCCTCGGGGACGAGCAGGCCCGCCAGTCCGAGTTCGACGGCGAGGGATTTCCACACTCCGGAGAAGTCGGCGGGTGCCCGGTCGTACGCCCCGACCACCAGTTCCGGTGGGCAGCGGTCGGCGAGGAGGCGGCGGACGGAGTCGCGCAGGGCGTCTTCCGTGTCGGAATACAGCAGATCTGCGGTGCTCATCGGGGCAGGTCCTTCCAGGCGATGTCCTTGTCGACGCGATGCTCCGGCGGGAGGCCGAGGACGCGTTCTGCGATGACGTTGCGCAGGATCTCGGACGTGCCGCCCTCGATCGAGTTGCCTTTCGCGCGCAGGTACCGGTAGCCGGGTTCACGGCCGGTGAAGTCGACCTTGTCGGGGCGGCGCATGGTCCAGTCGTCGTACCGCAGCCCGGCCTCGCCGTGGAGTTCGATGTCGAAACCCGAAATGGTCTGCGCGAGCCGGGCGAAAGCCAGCTTCAGGCCGGATCCCTCCGGGCCGGGTTGCCCGGCCTCGAGTTGTTGCCGCAGGCGTTCCCCGGTCAGCCGGGCGACCTCCGCTTCGACCCACAGCCGCAGCAGTTCGTCGTGCATCGCCGGATCGCGGAGTTCGGGTTGCTCCCGCCAGGCCTGGGCGACCGGGCCGATCATGCCGCTCTCGCGGGCGGCCGCGGAACCACCGATCGCCACCCGCTCGTTGTTGAGGGTCGCGGTGGCCACCCGCCAGCCCTGCCCCTCGTCGCCGAGCCGATCGGTATCGGGAATGTGGACGTCGGTGAGGAACACTTCGTTGAACTCGGCCTCACCGGTGATCTGCCGCAACGGCCGGACGTCGATACCGGGATCGCTCATGTCGCACAGGAAGTACGTGAGCCCGGCGTGCTTGGGCACCGTCGGATCCGTCCGGGCCACGAGGATCGCCATCTGTGCGTTCTGCGCCCCCGACGTCCACACCTTCTGCCCGTTGACAATCCAGCCGTCACCCTCACGGACGGCTCGCGTCGCGACCGCGGCCAGGTCGGAGCCCGCCCCCGGTTCGCTGAACAACTGGCAGTAGATGTGCTCGCTGGTGAAGATCGGCCGCAGGTACTTCTGCTGTTGTTCCTCGGTGCCGAACGCGGCGATGGTCGGCGCGGCCATGCCCAATCCGATCCCGTTGCGGCCCTTGGCCGGACCGGGCGCTCCGGCGGCAGCGAGTTCGGCATCGACCTGCGCCTGGAAGCTCTGCGGCAGACCGAGCCCGCCGCGCCCCGGCGGGAAGTGGACCCACGCGAGGCCGGCGTCGAATCGGGCTCCGAGGAACCAGGTCGGATCCGACAGGTCGTTCTGTTCGACGAGGGTCGCGACGCGATCGCTGAGGTCGCGTGCGATCGCCTGTTCGTCAGTGGTCATGTTCCTCAGTCCTTCGGTCCGCCGGCGACGTAGATCACTTGTCCGGACACGAATCCGGCACCCTCACTCGCCAGGAACGACGCGGTGTTGGCGATGTCCTCGGGCTGCCCGACGCGGTTCACCGGGATCTGCGACGCCGCCGCCTTCTTGAAGTCCTCGAAGCCGACACCCACCCGCTCGGCGGTGGCGGCGGTCATCTCGGTCTCGATGAAGCCGGGCGCGATCGCGTTCGCGGTGACACCGAACTTGCCCAGTTCGATGGCGAGCGTCTTGGTGAAGCCCTGCATGCCCGCCTTGGCGGCGGAGTAGTTGACCTGCCCGCGGTTACCGAGCGCGGACGTGCTCGACAGATTCACGATGCGCCCGAACCCGGCGTCGACCATGTGCTGCTGCACGGCCCGCGACATCAGGAACGCACCGCGCAGGTGCACGTTCATGACCGCGTCCCAGTCGTCGACGGTCATCTTGAACAACAGGTTGTCGCGGGTGATTCCGGCATTGTTGATCAGGATCGTCGGGGCACCGAGTTCGGTCGCCACCCGCTCGACCGCCGCGGCGACCGACGCCTCGTCGGCGACGTTCGCGCCCACGGCCAGCGCCCGGCCGCCGGCGGACTCGATGGCGTCGACGGTTGCCGCACACGCGGACTCGTCGAGGTCGAGGACGGCGACCGCGTAGCCGTCGTCGGCCAGCCGCTTCGCGACGGCGGCACCGATGCCTCGTGCCGCGCCGGTGACGATTGCCGTTCTCTTCATGAATTTCTCCATCGTCGTTCGATCAGATTCCGGCCCGGGCGGCGATGTCGCACGCCTTGGCCACCAGGTCGTCGATGCGCTCGACGGTCGGGGTGCCCGCGGCCGCCTTGTTCTGCGGTTCGTCCCGCGCGCGGCGCATGACGCCCTCCGCGATGACCGCGACCTTCCACAGGCCGAGGACGTGCCAGAACGCGAGGGCTTGCGGGTCGCGGCCGGTCTCGTCGAGGTACACCCCGGCGATCTCCACCCGGTCCGGGAAACCGTCGAGGGTGGACGCGGGGAAGTCGCCGCCGGTCGTCTCGCCCGGCTCCGGCCAGTACGCGAGCAGGCTGCCGACGTCGGCGAGGGGGTCGCCGAGGGTGCACAACTCCCAGTCCAGGGCCGCGGTCACCTCCCCGGTCTCGTGGGAGGTGATGACGTTGCGCAGGTGGAAGTCGCCGTGCACCAGTGTCAGTTCCCGCTGCTCCGGCACCGAGGCGGCGAGCCGTCGCGTCAGGTCGTCGAGGGCGGGCAGCTCGCGGGTCTTCGACTTCTCCCACTGCCCCGACCATCGCTTGAGCTGACGCTGCGCGTACGGCTTGTGGCTGGCCAGGTCGGTCAACCCGGTCCGGTCGAGGTCCACCGCGTGGATCTTCGCGAGCGTCCGCGGCAGCGACAGACCGATCGCCCGGCGGCGTTCCTGGGTCAGGGACTCCGCGATCGACATGCGATCGACGACCTGTCCGTCGACGAACTCCATCAGCAGCAGCGGTACCTCGCTCACCTCCGGGTCGTCGGTGAGTCCGAACACCCGCGGGGTGGGCACCACGGTGTCCTCGAGGGCGGAGAGGACCCGCGCCTCGCGGGCGACGTCGTGGGCCGACGCCAGCAGGTGTCCGAGGGGTGGACGCCGGAGCACCCATCTGCCGCCCGCCCGGTCCTGGACCAGGTAGGTGAGGTTCGACTGGCCGAGTCCGATCCGGTCGAAGGTCAGCGGTCCGGCACTGTCGATGCCGAGCGTGCCGAACCAGCGGCTCACGGCCTCGGTGTCGATGCCGACGACGTCCACGCTAGACACCGAGCTGGGCCCCCTGCCGGAACGGGAGGGCGTCGCCGAGCAGTTGACCGCCGTCGATCACCATGATTTCGCCGGTGATCCAGCTCGCGGCATCGGAGACGAGGAACGCGACCGCGGACGCGATGTCCGCGGGTTCGCCGATCCGCCCCAGCGCCGTGGACGCCGACACGGCCGGCTCGTGTTCCTTCCACAGCGCCTCGGCGAGCTTGGTCCGCACCACACCGGGAGCGACGGCATTGACCCGCACCCTCGGTGAGAGTTCCAGTGCCAGTTGCTTGGTGAGATGGATCAGCGCGGCCTTGGACGCGTTGTACAGACCGATGTTCGCCTCGAAGGCCATGCCGCCGATGGAGGCGGTGTTGACCACGGCGCCGCCGTGCTCGCCCATCCACGCCTTCGTGGCGAGCCCCGTCCACAGCACCGGAGCCCACAGGTTCACGTCGAAGGTCTTGGCGAATCGCGCGTGGTCCTGGTCGATGATCGGCCCGAACGACGGGTTCGTCCCCGCATTGTTGACCAGGATGTCCAGGCTGCCGAAGCGTTCGAGGGTGACGTCGACGCAGCGCCGGGCAGCCTCTTCGTCGACGGCGTGGGCGGCGAGTCCGATCGCGGTGCCCCCGACCTCGGCCGCAGCGGCGTCGGCCGATTCCTGGGACCGTGAGGTGAGCACCACGTTGCCGCCGGCGGCCGCGATGGCCTTGGCGACGGCCAGGCCGATGCCCCGCGACGCGCCGGTGACGATCGCGGTGCGTCCGGTGAGGTCGAGTCCGGCCATGTCAGCTCACCGCAACCTTGTGTCCGTTGGTGGAGGCGCTGACGGCGGTGTCGCGGTACTGCCGGAGTTCCTGCCGCGCGATGGCGCGCTTGTGGACCTCGTCGGGACCGTCCGCCAGGCGCAGGGTTCGCAGGTGCGCCCAGGCCATGGCAAGCGGGAAGTCGTCGGTGACACCGGCCCCACCGTGCACCTGAATCGCCCGATCCACAATCTTCAACGCAATATTCGGAGCCGCCACCTTGATCGCCGCGATCTCCGTCCGCGCCTCCTTGTTCCCCACCGTATCCATCAGATACGCCG